>JAXDBC010000001.1:0-30812 GCA_034679225.1 Bacteroidales bacterium
CAATATTCCATTGATTATCTGAATCTTGGAAGCAAATAAACATGAAAGTTTTAAATTTATAATACTATTTTTTATCTAATGTTTATTCACAATATTATTTTAACCAAGCATATTACCAGCAAATAACTGTATATACTCCAAATGGAACCCCTGTTACTGCTTATAGTTTAGTGTCGGGAGATTATTCTTCAAATAAGAAAAGAGAGCTTAAAAATTGTTAATTGTTAATTGCTAATTGCTAATTGCTAATTGCCATTAAAAGCATTCAGGGTTAAGCGTTTAGCGTCCTTTAGAGCATTGAAAAAAGTAAGAAAAAATTTGGAAATGTCATTATTTTCGTAAATTTCCAGTTGATATTTAGTATGCTATATTTCTGATTGTTGCTTATTTTTTTAAGGAGTTCGAATCAATGAAACCGGTGAAAAAAATAACACGGTCATGAAAAGAATGATCTACCCGGCATTATTTATGCCTGCACCACACTTTTGCTTTTCACGGGAAAAAGCAGGAGGACAGGTTATACTTAAAGACAAAACCGGCATAACACGGTCAGGAGAATTTCCTGATAGTATAAAAAGTTTTAAAATTCCTTTGTCATCCGATACTTTTCATAAAGACTTTTTAAAAACTTAGTGGCTATGACAAAAATAAAACTGTGTATCGTTTCTTTCGGAATAATCTGGATTTTTTCCATTAGCTGCGAAAGAGAAAGAATTGAAACCGACCCGGCAAAGGGCATTCTTGGTAAATGGGAAGCTATTGAAAAGGGCAACTGGCCTAATTTAGAACCAATTATATATCCCGGAGGGTATCAAGAATATTTACCTGATAGCCTATTGCGAGAGTATAACTATGAAACAGGAAGATACTATTACAAAAAATACAAGATTGACACATTGCTGTATGAATATATTCCACGGGGAGACGGTTTCTATTTAACCCTTCAATATAAATATCAATTTTTTGATAATAATAATAAACTGCGTTTAGACTTTAAAGATATTGCAGCCATATACAATACATTTATTTTTAAACGAATAAACTAAATCCTATGAAAAGAATGATTTACCCGGCATTATTTATGCCTGTATCTCTCTTTTGCTTTTCACGGGAAAAAGCAGGAAAGCCGGTTATACTTAAAGACAAAACCGGCATAACACGGTCAGGAGAATTTCCTGATAGTATTAAAAGTTTTAAAATTCCTTTGTCACCCGGCGTTTTTTAAAAAACTTTAAAAAATTAATTGTCATGAACACGACCGGTTACAGTCTTTTTCGCGTTTCAAGCGGCTTTACCTGGCGTTTATGCCTTTTTAAAGCGGGCATCCTGTTCAGACCGTGGAAGAGAACATGAGAAATGCCGCGGCCCACGGTCGAAATGAATGGCGGCGAAATTTTATAATCTAACAGATAACAATCATATGAAACCCACGTGTATCAAATACACAACACGCGTGTATGTAATTTTCAGCCACGTGGGTTCCCCCGCTTGAGCGGGCAGGCATCAAGGATGGCACCATGAGAAAAATTTTTGAAAAAATCACAACAGGATGTCGAAAGCCCGACGACATTCTTTATCACTGGTCAGGAAAAGGGTAACTGAATAGTTACAATTTTTTAAAACTAAATATTTATGGAAAAATTGCAACAAATCATCATTCTTTTTGCGATAATCGGAATTACTTCTTTTAGTTGCGAAAAAGAAAAGCACGAGATAAAACAGACTGAAGGTTACATTATAGGCTTTGACCAATGTGAAGGAGGAGTTCTAACAAATGATAGAGGTTTCGTAATTGCCTGCAACAACTTCGCTGATACTTTGGTTACTTATAACCTTCCAAACACTCTGTTTGATTTTCCGCAGTACTTATTTGCTGATTATATTTATAGTTTTCTCTTTCCAGATCCTGAATATTTAAATTATAAAATTAAATTTCAATATAGGTTTTCTTCAGAAAAGGAGAAATACTATCCATTATGCCTCGGTACTATTAATACATGGGGATTTACTCACTCTGTAAAAGATAGGCAAATAATTATTAAAAATATACAAAAATTAACTAATAAATAAAGATTAAGCAAATGATAAAATTAAAAATTGTAATTGCCATAATTATCATAGGGATATTGATAATTATATATAGCTTTAAAGAAAGCAATACAACAGATAAATTTTATTATGCCTATAATGAAAAAATATTCCTTATACCTTCTAAAAATAAGATTGTTATAAGATATAATAATAGTAAGAGAAAAGAATTTAAAAACTTGAGTCTTCCAATTTTTATTGAAGAAAAACAAATTGAATGGCAAGATGACAGTACTATAGTGATAACTGCTCAAGACAGAATATTCAGAAACAAATTAACAAATGAAAAGGGTTGGCAAAATGATATAGTTTCTATGCATCCGGTATATAAAGAAGAATCTGGATTAGAGATGTATATTACAGACGAAATTTTAGTCAAGTTTTATGATAATGTATCACAAAAACAAATTAATGAAATTCATAAAAAACATAATGTAAAAGTTATTAAATCTGATGAAAATTATCAATTAATTAAAGTGTCGGAAAATTCTGATGCTCTGGAGATAAGTATTTCTTATCAGGAGAGTGGACTCGTTTTATTTTCGGAACCAAATTTTATATCAAAAGTTGAATTATTCCAAATTCCCAATGATGAATTTTTTAATAGAAATTCTATTTGAACAATACTGGTCAAATTTTCACTGATGGTCATTGGGGTGCAAATGATGCTGATATTGATGCTCCCGAAGCATGGACTATTACCCAGGGAAATAATAATATTATAGTGGCTGTAATTGACCAAGGTGTTACACCAAATCATCCTGATTTACCCAATACCCGTCAGGTGCGTTTAAACAATAGTAATTTAGCAGATGGTGATCCAAATAACCCGTCGGCAACTGCTAATAATAATCATGGAAATGCTTGTGCAGGTATTTTTGCGGCTACTCGTAATAATGGTGAAGGTATTTCCGGTATAGCACCAAATTGTAGGATTATGCCTATACGAATATGCAATACCGACGAAACAGGGATAGCCGTTGATCGTGTTGCTGCTGCCATTAATTTCGCTCGCCAAAATGGAGCTCATATAATTTCAAACAGTTGGGGTTATGGTTCCACTAACCAAAATTTTCACCCTGCTATTGTAGAAGCTATTAGGACAGCCACTACAACAGGGCGTGGTGGTTTGGGTTGTTTAGTTGTTTTTGCTGCTGGGAATAATGCTCGCCATACTGTTGGTGATACTGGTTTTGTACAATTTCCTGCCAATGTCAATATTCAGGGTGTTTTAACAGTAGGTGCATCTGATAGAGATGATTTTCAAGCAGATTATAGCCCTACAAGTAACCTGATTGATATTGTTGCTCCATCACACAGGGCATATCCTCCTGATGTATACATAAGACAAGGAAGAACAGGTGGTATTGCGGGGGAGACATTTGAAGTATGGACAATTGACATTCCGAATAATACAGGATATAATCCTTATCCTAATAATCCCGATTGGGTACATCCTCCTGCTGCCGGTGAGCAATTGCCTGCAGCAGGTATTAATTTTTTATCATATACATCACGAATGGGAGGCACATCAGTAGCCTGTCCACAAGTTGCAGGTGTTGCAGCATTAATGCTATCTATCAATCCAAATTTAACTCAACGGCAAGTTTTTGATATACTTACTGCAACAGCAGATAGAGTTGGTGGATATATTTATACAAATGGCCGAAGCAATGAGTTGGGTTTTGGCAGATTAAATGCATATAAGGCTGTTGCTCAGGCTGTTGCATATGTCTCCGGTCCTGCCATCGTCTGCTCTTCCGGCGGCTCATTTACAGTTAACAACCTTCCAACAGGAGCGACTATTACATGGAGCCAGGGCCCGAATCTCGCTCGTACCTCCGCCCAGGGCTCCAATCCCTGTATTTTTTCTTCCACCGGCTCCGGCAGCAGTTGGGTGAGAGCCACACTGGTCACGAGTTGTGGCAGTGTTACACTTCCAGATAAAGTTGTATGGTCGGGCACCCCTGTGATCGATTCTATCTCAGGACCAACATATACACCGAATAACCAGTGGGCTACTTATTACGCTATGCCCAACAACCCCGCGATGGGAGTTACTGATTATAACTGGATATTAAGTCCACTGAACGGCAATTCGGTGTATGATTACGGTTGGACAGCCGATATTGCCTTTTACAATTCAGGCTTTTACCAGGTTGTGTCCAGGGGACAGAATAGATGTGGATGGGGAGGTTATACCGTGACAGGTATTGAAGTTTATGATTCCAAGGGTATGTCGATTTACCCGAACCCTGCCTCCGGTGAAGTTACTATTGAAATCCAAAGCTCGGGTGATAAAGAGTTGACCGCAACAGTATGGGAACTGGAAATATATACCCCGGGCATGATACTGAAAGAGAAAAAGACCAGCCTCAAGGATAATAAAACAATCATAAATACCTCCGGCTGGCAGGAAGGGATTTACATGCTGAGAGTAAAACACGGCGAGAGCTTGCTTACCGGGAAACTGATCATAAAGCGTTAACAAGGATAAACCGCGGTAGAGGTCTTGGTCTCGCGGTCTCGCGGTCTTGCAGTCGAACAGTCGTGCAGTCTCTTCCTCTCTTAGTCTCTGCGCCCTGTGCCCTGTGCCCTGTGCGATGTGTCTTGCGGTCTCTTCCCATGTAGCTGACTGTCCGAAATAAAGCCCGAAACATGTTATAACATTGTTATAACGTAACGGTATGCGGTATGCGGCTAGCGGGGTTCTTTTGTTGACCTTGTGTTACCTGAATTACCCCTCGTGAGGAATACTGACGGCCACCCTTCCAGGGTGGACCCAATGCTACTGTCCTTTACCCCGGGCGAAACCGGGGCTATTGGAAGACCAGCCCTCCAGGCTGGTTAAACTCATTGACATTATCGTCACCTGGCAGTACCGGGGTTACCGGAAAATCAGGAGTGTGTTATTGGGTGATTCCTGACACCGGAGGTTATTATAATTGAACAAAATAATTTATTGATTACTACAACGTTTAAACAAAAGCTAAAATCATAAAAAAACAATTAACAATCACAAAAAACGAAAAACAATGAAAACAAAATTAAAAAAAACGAGATGGTTTACCGTTCTTATTACGGTAATAATGGTACTAGCAGTAGCATGTGAAGGTCCGGAAGGACCTGAAGGACCCGCAGGACCTACTGGACCGAAAGGTGATAAAGGCGATATTGGAGCTATGGGAAATGCCAATGTAAAATATACAGAGTGGATTGATTTCAACACTCAAATAAATTGGCAACAATATAGACCTGATTTTGCTCTTTTTAAGCATAACAACGACAAATTTAATTTTACAACTCAAACAATTAAAGATATAGCGGCCGGAAAATACGTTTCGCTCTGTTATATCAAAACTACAACTCGTAATTATATTTGGACCTTACCCGCATTTTTAGCGTCAAATGACTTTACTGAGTTCGGATACGGAAGTAAGATGGTGAATTACGCTATTGGAGTACCATCTGATGGAAGCTATTTCCAATGTGAAATAAACATTACCTCTACCGATGGTACAGAAGTAACAGGAGCCCAAGGGAATTGGTCTTATCGGCTCATATTTATCAGTGTGGACGGAGGTCAAATGAAAAGTCAGGGTAATACAAAAACCTTGCAGCAAGAATTGGAACAATTAAGCTACGAAGAAGTGTGCAAACGATACAATGTCAATGCAAACAAAAAGTGAAAAGTTCAAAGTGAAAGTTCGAGGTTCGGGGTTCAAAGTTCAAGGCTCAAGGCTTCAGTAGCGTAAAGCGCTTATAATTAAGTGTTCAGCGCCTTACTCAATGCCTTCGCGAAAGTTTCATTATAAGAAACCTGCAAGATCCCGCGGAGCCGGACTTCGTCGTTTCACTCCTCAGCCTGCAAGACAGCGCAGCGTATAGACCGCGACCGAAGGGAGCAAGACTTTCCCTGCGCCCTTTACATCATCTTGATATAATTTCTCCCTTGAGTTTTATATCTGCCGATGATGACCCTATCATGATGCCGATCTTTCCCGGCTCAAGCGCCCATTCCCCCTTATCCGTATTCCAGTATGCAAGATCCGATCCTTTCAAAGGAATCGTGACAGTCTTCGATTCTCCCTTCTTCAGGTTTACCCTGACAAATCCCTTCAGCGCTTTTAACGGACGCTCAATAGCGGAACCCGGAAAACTTACATATAGCTGCGCCACTTCATCACTGTCAAAACTGCCTGTGTTCTGCAAACTAAAACTGACATTGACCTGTCCGCCCATACTTATTGTCCGGCTGTCGGTTTTCAGTCCCGAATAGCGGAAGCTCGTATAGCTTAACCCATGACCAAAGGGGAAAAGCGGCTCATGCTTGTCATACATGTATGTCCGGCCGTTCCTTATATTGTAATCGAGTATTGGAGGCAGATGGTCAATCGATACGCTCCAGGTCTGAACCAGTCGTCCGGAAGGACTTTCCTTTCCGAACAGGATATCCGCCACGCCATTCCCAAGTTCCTGGCTCGATTGCGAAACATGGAGAATGGCAGGAATGTTTTCTTTCGACCAGCCTATCGAATATGGGAAACTTGAAACGACTACAAGCACGGTTCCCGGATTCGCCTTGTAAACCAGCTTCACCAGGTCTTCCTGTTCAAGTGCAATAGCCTGTCTGTCAACATCTTCACGCCCATCACTCGGAACATGGTTTTGTCCCCAGTCAAGCCCGTAGCTTAGGGGATGATTTCCCACGCATACTATTGCAACATCGCTTTCCCTGGCTGCAATCACAGCGGAGTCGGCCTTGTTGCTCATCGCGAACCTTATCTTAACATCATCACCAACATAATTACGGATGCCTTCCAAAATGCTGACACTGTATGGCGGGGTTCCGGAATACCAGTCCGATATCACCTTGTTGGCGGACGGACCGATCACGGCAATCGATTTCACCGATCCTTTATTAAGAGGAAGAATCGGGCCTTCGTTCTTCATAAGCACAACAGATTTCCTTGTTGCTTCAAGTGCAAGTTCCCTTGCTTCGGGTTTGGTCCAGGGAGCAATTGTGTCGGTCACTCCTATTCCGTCATAAGGATCATTCCCGGGGGGATCGAGAAGCCCCAGTTTCAAGAGCATCCTGAGATTCCCGTATATCGCCTCATCAATTTCCTTTTCGCTTACAAGGTTTTTTGAAAGAGCGCCCTTTATAGCCGCCATATAATTATCGAGAAAAACCGTTATCCCTGCTTTGATGCATTCGGCAGCAGCTGTGTCGGGAGAAGAATAATATGCATGCGTTGACATCAGCTGTCCGAAGGCACCGCCGTCGGTACAGACTATTCCCCTGAGCCCCCAGTCGTTCATGGTTACATCCCTGATTACCGGATGAACGGTACAGGGAATCCCGTTATACTTGTTATAGGCTGCCATGTAACACTGAGATCCTCCTTCGGTGACTCCTTTCCAGAAGGCGTATGAATAGTATTCCCTGAACAGCCTGTCGTCAAAATCGGAACTGTTGTATGACCTGTTGTTCTCATTGCTGTTTGCCAGAAAATGCTTCATAAGGGAAGCGGTTTTCCAGTAATCCGGGTTGTCTCCCTGAAGTCCCCTGACAAATGCCGTAACCAGAGTCCCGTTCAGAAAGGGATCCTCGCCGAAGCACTCCTCGGTCCTTCCCCAGCGGATATCCCTTCCCATATCGGCGTTCGGTGCAAAAACAACCAGGCCGGATGTTCCGAAGCGTTTATTCTGAGCAAGATAACGGGCTTCAGTTGCCTGCCAGTCAGCCACTTTTTTCATCATCACCGGATCCCACATCTGCGCGAGTCCGATTGCCTGAGGAAATGTTGTTGTCGGTGATGCCCTGGGACCTTTCACCGCCCAGTTGGCAGGCCCGCTGTAGGCAAGCCCGTGAAGGCCTTCTATGGTCCTTGTACCCTGCACTCCCAAACGCGGTACAGATATCCGCGTCGAAAGGCACTGAAGCTTTTCATCGAGAGTCATCAGCGAGATAAGGTTCCTGATTCTTTCATCTTCCGGACGGCTCCTGTCCTGAAACGGGTATGTCTGGGATATTGAAGCTGCAGAAAAAGAAACAAAAATCAAAAAGATTGCGAACTTTCTCATTTTAAATGGATTATTATGTTAGTCTATAAATATCACCTTCGGCAGGAAGGCCGAACATGTAGCCGGGTATCAGGGGATATATCGCGATTTTTCACGTTCATCGATTATCCTGTCAAATTTCAGCGCGAGCATGGGATCGAAGCGTGCAAGTTCCTTCCATTCCTTAGTCCCGTAAACACCGGCTTTTGTCCAGTCAAAGGGCACGAAACCTATCCCGCGGATGACTGAAGTTCTCCTGAAACTGAAGTCGAATTTTCCGGGATCAACAAACATCGGATCGGCAACCCGGGAATGAATGTCCTTTCCTGATTTTTTCCAGGCCCTGAAATCCTGATCAGCGAACATTATGTCCTTTGTCCGGGTGTCCCAGTATATGTTATTATCTGTAAATATATTGAACTTATGCCAGTTACTGCTCAGCAATGTTCCCCTGTCGGTGTAGATGATATTCCCGGTGAATGACAGCGACCTGTGCTCCTCAATCCTGGTTGCCTGAAGCTGCGAACGGATGTTGAATGCAAAAATATTGTTCCTTATAATGTTCTCCTTTCCGTAGTGCTGGTGAAAACCGGAATTTTTGCACAGGTAAACCAGGTTGTTTTCCATTGTTATGCCGTAAGAGCCCTCGTCGGTGTAAAGCCCCCAGCCTCCGTAATCGAATGAATAAACATGATGGATATGATTGTTTGAGACAATCGTTCCTTCCGAAGCGCCCAGGGTGTAAACCCCTCCCATGTCGCAGAGTTCGCCCCAGCCCAGGTGATGAATATGATTGTAAGTGATCTCGTTACGCTTGGATGGGCTGTGAGCGTAACCCCACACCCAGCCGACCGATATACCCGAATAGCGGAGGTCGGCTATTTCATTGTGAGTTATTTTATTATCATTAGCGTTGAAAATGATCACCCCGACGGCACAGGGAAATACATGGCCGGCATCCCTGATTATGTTATTATCGACTATAATATGATTTGTTATCTCGCTTTCATCAGGCCTTATCACAGTTTCGCCGATCTTGATCCCTCCCGCACCCAGATCGTGCATGTAGCAGCCGGTAACGGAACAGTTGCTGCATGCCCTCCTGAACCAGAAAGCGTATGTCCCGGTATGGGCTATCTCACAATTGTTGAAGGCAATGTTGGCGGCATAATCGGCCGTGATGACCGCATCGACAGGGGCGGCTGCCTGGGCGGGCTCGTTCCCGTCGGAGGGTGTCAGATAGCCTGCCGTTTCAAAAACAAGGTTCTCAAATCTGATGTTTTTCACCAAAGCATCTTCTCCCGCTCCACCCCTTATGACAACAAACTCCCTGAGAAAGGGTATATGAAAAGTGGTATTCACCAATGTTTCGCCTTCGCGGGGGATGTAATAAAGATATCCCGAACGTTCCAGGAACCATTCGCCGGGAGCATCCAGAGCCCCGAGGAAGTTCTCGATCAGGTATCTCGATTTGGAATTCACCGGATTCCAGGGCTTCATCCCCTCGCCTACCGTGTACACCGACGAGGAATCTTTGGAAAATCCCGTTATGCGCTTTCTTGTATTATCCCAGTTGTGGTAGAAGATGATGAGCGCATCCCTGAAATCTTCTCCACTGAAGTTCTCTATGAGTTTTGCATCAGCCGAATCGATACCGATTTTCTGAACGGCAAACTCAGGGGCTCTTCCCGTTCCCTTTTCCAGGACTGTCTCATCCACTTTCCTTACCTTTGAGAAGCCCTCATTAGGTGTTCTTGCCCTTACAGCCCTTTCCCCGTTCACATAGAGCTGTTCAAAATATAAATTGTTGTAAGCCACCTGAGGAATAAAGGCTCTCCAGAGCTTAGTGTTCACAATCTCCCATCCTTCTACCCGGACTCCTCCATTGAGGATGGCCTTGTCCCCCTTCTCCGCCCGGATAACAAGAGGAGAACTTTCGGTTCCGGAGTCTTCAGCCGTAAGCACAAGGGGCTGCTTCATAAAATACTCTCCGCCCGAAACGAGTATTTCTATGGCCCGGGCCGATTCCCCTGCCTTCCTCATCTCCCTGGCTTTCAGCGTTGCTGCATTAAGTGTTGCAAGGGGTTTGTCGGCAGAACCGGGATTGGCATCATTTCCGTTAGGCGACACATAAATCTTCTGTGCCGGCAATAGCATATTCCCTGACATAAAAATTGCAAATATCAGGCTGACAATTTTTTTCAGTTCCATGTCTTCCGGTTTAATACTACGATAGTCTATCAAAAAAATTCGATCCCTGTAATCTTACATCTTCTTCAGAAATGGTCCCGATCTGTTCCAGAATACTCTTACATTCGATATGAACCATGTTTTTCCATTATCGTTATTTCCCTGGTAAAAGAGCCATGTCTTGTTTTTCCCGTCTTTGAAAATATGCGGATGTCCCGATTCACTCGAGTTCCATTCCCCGGGTTTTCCGTTTGGAAGAAACGGACTTTCGGACAGACGTTTCCAGGTTGTACCATCGCTGCTCACCGCGATGCCTACCTGCTGAGGAGCATTGTTATATGCACCTGCATAGAACATATACAGTTTCCCTTTGTATTCAATGACCGATGCACCCTCTATGCAATCCTTTTCCCAGGGAAGTTCCGGCCTGAGCATCGGGCCATCCGTGGAAAGGTTTTTCCAGCTGCTTCTGCTGAAATCTGTATCAGCATCAGCTGTTGCCACTCCCAGCATCTGTATCTTATAGTCGGGATCCCTGGTGGCATAATAAAGGTAATACCTGCCTTTATACATAATGACTTCGGCATCTATTGCCCGTCCGCAGTTCCAGTCTCCATCCGGTCTGAAGACGGGATTGGTGCTGTCGCGGGTAAAGTTAATCCCGTCTGACGACCAGGCATGACATATTGCATCATTCCTGCCGTTTCCATAGGTCTGGTAAAAAAGATGCACCCTGCCATTTATAACCCTTGCACAAGGGGCACATAATCCTTTGGATTCATAGTCTGCCGCCGGTATTATTTCTCCTGTTTTTTGCCAGTTGACAAGATCCCTGCTTTCGGCAATACCGATCCCCCAGCCTGACACGGGATGGTCTTTATCCCTGTATGGCTGAATTGAATAATACATCAGATATCTCCCTCCGAAACTTATGACATGAGGATCTTTTGAAAACGGGACTCCCGTTCTTGAAGTGTCGCCGAAGTACATGAAAGATCGTTCAGCGTCAGAGCTGCTTTGAGAAAAAGCAGTGACACATACTGCCGAAAGAAGAAACAATACGATATGTATTCTAAACAAATTAATCATCTCCTGAACTCTATTCTAAATGCAACAACTTGCCAGTCAGGAATTTTCAAGGGTTTGCCTATAACAAGTGCCTCATCTTCCAGCTTCCATTTAAATTTTTCATCACTGCCCAGCATGCTGACTGATCAGGATTTTTTGGTTGGTTGCCGTATATTATGAACCCGGAATGATCAGATAACAAACTGATCAAGATATCTTTTGCAGAGTACAAGGGATTTTTCCCTGTCTTCAAGAGTTTCCTCAAAAGCCCTGTCTTCAACCTCCACGCAGACCGGGCCTTTGTACCTTATATCATTCAGCGCGGAAAAGAAGCTGCTCCAGTTTATGTCACCAAGTCCGGGAAGCTTTGGTGAATGAAACTGAAGCGGATATCCCATTATCCCGAAATCATCCAGTTTATCCCTGTGTATCTTCGCATCCTTGAGATGGATGTGGAACATTTTATCCCTGAATTCATAAATGGGCTTAATGTAATCCATATGCTGCCAGAGAAGGTGCGAGGGATCATAATTCAGTCCGAAATAATCGCTTTTTATCTCGCTGAACATCCTTCGCCAGATCACGGGGGTTGTTGCCAGGTTATTGCCGCCCGGCCATTCATCGGATGTAAATATCATCGGGCAGTTCTCTATCCCTACACTGACATTCTTTTCCTCTGCATGGCAGATTATCTCGGGCCATACGCGGTGGAAGATCCCGAAATTCTCATCCACCGTCAAACTCTTGTTCCTGCCGATGAAGGTGTTTACCTTATACACTCCAAGCAAAGCAGCCGCATCAATAACTTTTATTATGTGATCGACAAAAACCTTTCTCCTCTCCTCGTCAGGATCGAGCGGATTGGGATAATAGCCCAGGGCCGATATCCCGACCCGGTTCTTACTACAATGGTCCAGTATCCTTTTGGCTCCTTCTGCATCAAGAGTGTCGACATCGATATGAGTAACACCCGCGTATCTTCTTTCGGCCTTTCCAAGGGGCCAGCATGATACTTCCACGCATGAATATCCCAGTCGGGAAGCCAGTGCGATAAGCTCTTCAAAACTTAATTCCGGCACAATAGCGCTTACAAATCCTAGTTGCATATCTTTTGTTTTATTGGTTCCTGATTTTTCCTTTACCAAAATAGGAAAAATATTTCTCTTAACTCAGCATAAGGAAATATACGCGACGATCCGCGGCAATAAAATTCATTTTATCCGGGAAATCGGGCATTGAAGGAGATGCGGTACGGGGTATATCGACCCATACGGGGCTCAGCGGTTTTGGGGTGCCATTATGGACGGGCTGTGCAGGATTATTTTATATCGAGCGGTTTGCCGTGGCCGATTACCGTAACCTGTACCCGTGTGTTCAGATCTTCAGGACCGGTACATGAAAATGAAACCCTGTTTTCGCCGGGGACTAAAGAGGGTAGTTCGCTTTCCAATGTAATTTCTTGCAGCAATTCACCTTTAGACCCGTACAGCTTGCAATCGGTCGGAGAAAGGAGTTCGAGATACATTCCTGATTCCATCTTTACCGGGATAAGCAGTTTCTCCCCGTTCAGGGTGATTTCCGGATTTTCAATCGTTATGGGAACAGTGGGCAATGCCTTGACGGGGCCCAGTAAACAGTTGACCTCTTCCTTGCCGGGAAGGTTATTATACCACAACTGTAGTTTGTCAATGTTTCCAAACTGTATCGTATGCCTGTATGAATCATAAACATAAAAATGGGAATCATCGGGCCAACTGTAATCGCTGATTTCCGACGATTCAATTTCAACCAGTTCGAAATATCTCCAGCCGTTAAAATCCACCTTTATAAAATGATCGCCGTGCGCTCCGTACGAAATATGGATGGGACTTCGTAAACTAAGGTTGAGCAATTGCCCGCTGCCATCACCTTTCACCCATACTCCCAGTGCCTGGTTGTTTTTAAGATCGAGCGCGGGAGCAAAAGCTTTCTCCATGTTAACATAAGAACTTTCACGGGGTAATGCTCCCGTGTTGATTGCCGAGAATTGAGTGCTTGACTCTCCGTCTGGCGTTTTTTCCGGGGAGGACTTAATTATCCCTGAAACTCCATCGGCAAATGCTTCCTGAATGAAATTATCGGATGAAGAAGAACCGGTGAGGAGAATAGCAGAAGGATCGTCGTAGGGTTTCACGGCCAACAGAGGCTCTATTCTCAACTTCAGGGGCTGGGTGCCGAAAGAGTTGTTTACTACCCACACGGCGGAAGGATGATCCAATCCAACGATTTTATGTTTCGTGTAAACAGCCGGTTTAAAATTCCATTTTCCCGACTCGTCACGGAATAAGGTGTACTCTTTTCCCGCCTGACGCAAAAGCGCCCGAACGGAATCGCTAAAATAACTGGCATGGCGCAGCTCTTCATATTGCCTGAGAATCTCCGCGCTCCTTTTAAACAAGGGGATTTCCTCCAGGGTTTTTTCATCAACACCACCCAATTGAGAGAACCCGGCATTATTAGCTATCATTTTACATCCCAGGTATTCGATATCGTCAAAAAAAGTGGGTTCTATCTGCGGGGGCGACCAACTTTGATTGCCCCACCACCCCAGATGCAGGGGCAACATAGTCTGACTCGCCTCTGCCGAAGCATATTTATCAATCAGGGCACCGTGTCCGCGCCACAAGCCATGCTCCCATTCGTTGGATTTTATTTGTTCAGGAAGAAAGTAACCCGGGTTTTTTATTGAAGCCAGATGGATGTCCAGGAATCTTTTATAGCCTCGGACAGGTCGGTCCCAGGCCTGATACCTTGAACGGTAATGCCACCAGTGATGTACCATGGAACTCATCTCCATCCCAACGGGACGCTCCAGGTGCTTTGCTATCTCGAAAATAAACTTCGTCCCGTAATACCAGAAGTTTTCTTCGCCGGCAAGCACCGAGCTTCCGTCGATAGCGTCAAGATAAATCCCGTCAAACTCACAATAATTTATGATTTCAGCATGCCGCCGTGCCATCTTGTTAAAAAGTTCAGTTTCGGGACCTGGAACAAACCTGCCGAAACGTTCGCTTAAATGAAAAGCCGTTGCATCAGCATCGTGAGCCGATGGTTTCGTTCCATTTGCCCCGCGCTTAAGCCCCGTGAATTTATAGGGTGCCGTTTGGGTGACGCCGGTAAATGTCATCAATTCGTCGCCAAGCCGTAAGGTAACGCTATTTCCCGTGTGAAAGCCGGTCACTGTTGAAACATCCGCCGTGGACTCTTTGACGACAACCTCAGTGGCTGTTTCATCCAATGACTGTGCAAGGGTAAAAGTGCCGGCGTAACCCAGATCTTTACCGGGAACAGGGCTCACGTAAATGGAGTTCTTATCGATGAAAAATGCATAGGTGTGAAATATGGAAGAAATACCGGCATCGTGCAAGCGCCGGTTGATCCGTTTGAAGGAATCCCAACCGTCAGGCCATTTTTGTTTGTTCAACTCAAAGGTGCCAAACTCAAAAAAACTACCGCCACCGTGATTGTCAATCTGCGTGAAGCCTAACCTTTTGCAGGTTTCAATCCACTCATCCACCGTTTCTTCAGTCAACGTGCCAAAATTCATCAAATAGGAACCATAACCTTCCTTCCCCATTCGCGCCCATGCACCCCCCTGATCAGAAAAGGGAATATCTTTGGCTCCTTTAATCACTTTCCGGATAGTGGGTAATATTTCCTGCTGAGGCACCCCCAGGACGGCCACTTCCGCGTTTTTCATGCCAAAACGCTGATAACATGTAGCCCATAGATGGTTCTGCAAAGCAGGTAATTGACGTACGTGAGTAAATAGATTCAATGACAGGGCGCAGGCGGCAAATGATTCTTCCGGCATTGCCTCCAATTTCAGGGGAATATTCAGGAATGTCAGCGATTCTACATTTCCGCTTACCCCGACCACTCTTAAAATGATATGGTCATCAGCTGATTCTATCTGAACTTTGGCAGTTACCCCGCTATTCCCGAAATCAAGAATCAGCAAGTCATCCTTTAAAGACACTGATTGAACATGCTCTCTTTTCCCGTCCCGAACCACGTAAGCACAATATGATATTGAATCTGAACAGAGATAATCGACCCCGTTGCTTTTATCGTAAAAGCTAAGATTCTTCCCCTTCGGAGATATCTCGTATCTGAAGTTCAGGTTCTCTATGCCAATTCTTTGACATGATATGAGGGGGATAATACATAATAAAGCGTAAAAGAGCGGAATATGTGAAAAGCATTTCTTGAATATCATGTTTGTCTGTTTTATAGTGAATGTGGTATAAAGGTAATAAACTAATAAGACTCATGCGGTCCTTTCTAATGCCTCGTGCTCTGTGCCCCGTGCCCTGTGCCCCGTGCCCCGTGCCCTGTGCCCCGTGCCCCGTGCCCCGTGCTCTGTGCCTTTTGGCCTTACAGCTGCCATTATCCGCACAGACAAAGAATTGGAGCCGATCGGAACAGTAATAACCCGTCTACCTGACCGATATGGTTTTCCTGAAGGAGAAGCTCTCTCCCCTTTCGGTAATTCCCTGAACCAGGACCTCAAACGGACCCCTGAAGTCGGAAGTCCAGAATTTCACCCCGACAGATGATTCTCTTGCAGGACTGACTGACGGGTTCCAGTAAAGGGTATTCCTGAAATCGGGAACACGGCTGTTTTTTAAAACTGCATCATCATAATCAGGCGCCCTGAAAGACTTCAGCCTGGCGAAAGCCTGCCAGGGAAGCCTTATTGCCTGGTCAGGAAGCGGTACATCACTGAAATCGCCGGCCTTTGTAATAACATTGACCAGACCGAAGAAGATGTATTCTCCGATGAAATACCTCGATTTGACAGCATCTATCCTTTCAACCAGCTCAGGATCGAGACCTGCTATTACAGCCGGATCCTTCACAACAACTCCATCCACTAAAAGAATCGTAGGCCTGTCATATGGTCTGTTGTCGACGATATCATGAACGTAAATATCATAAATGCCCTTCCTCTCTTTCATAAATACTCCCGGCATAAGCTCAAAGAACACTTCATGCATTACAGGCAGTTTTATGTAGTCGGCCAATACGAGTTCTATATCGGGCGTACCGTAAAACCTGTATTTTCCTCTTACGAATGAGGCTGCTTCAGTTGTGTCGGGCGCTTGATCGGAACCATAGATCCTGGTTACCTGGTAATTGATCGCCAGTTTTGAACCGGCAGGAGGTTCATAGGCCGGCGTCAGGGAATCCGCCGGCATCAGGGGCGGATATTTTTCAGAAAAGGGAGATTCAAGCCTTATGTTGTTACCACGGGTGTTATCCTCGGGCTGAATGACGAGATCCCTGAAATGATGATCAACAGGCAGTTCGAAGCGGAAACACCCATCCTTGTCGGTGACGGCATACCTGAAGCCGGCATTCTTCCCCGGAAACGAAAGGAAGAGTACCTGCCCGCTATCGGGCTTCAGCGTGCTCTTGTTCAGAAGATGGCCGTAAAGATAATGGGCTGTTTTCTCCATGGCGTACCTGATTTCAGGCTTTCGCGATGAAAGGACAGTGTTCCAGTCGATCCATGAACTCCTTAAGCCGCTCATCATAACATCTATTGAATCGGGAGACATGCCTTCCCCAAGAGCCTTGTAAAGTTTTTCCGGGATAACTCCAAATTCCGACCCGAAAAGCATATAATCATCAATCCCGGGAAAGTACCTGCCGCCGCCCGGTGATACCGATATGCTTAACTTCTTTATTCCGGTTGCTGAAGACTTGTTTTCAATCTCAACACCTACTTCCTGTCTTGTCGCGGCAACTGAAGCAACATCAGCATTCAGGAAAACGGGCGCTTCCGCCGGAGTGTACATCAGTTTTTCAAACACCGGCCTTCCGGCAAGTGAAAAGAGAGTAATATGGTTTATCCCGGGGCTCAACTGATCACGCGGAATTGTTATCTCGGTGAAATTATCCGGCAGGCTCAACTGTCTGTTCATGTTTATCACCCCATGAGTCCGGATAAAAAGGTACAAAGCGCTTCCGGCTTTGGTACGATAGCTTCCGGTCGAATTTACCGTGATCACAACATTTCCCGAACTATCCCTTCCTGTCCGTATGTAAAGACCGGATATTCCTGTTACGTTCCGAACTTCCGACTCAGTAGGCTGAGACGCTGCCGGCCAGACTGAATTGTATTTCTTCCCGCTGAGTGCATTTGTAATATACACAGGTTTCATGAAGCAATTGTCAGGCAAAAAATTCTTCATCCAGCCGGTATAGGCTCTTAAGCAGTAGGTCCCGGTACTCAATGAATCGGGCAGCTCGAGATTGCCGGGGCCCATTCCGTTTTCCAGGCGAATACGTTTCTGGACCACAGGTCTGTTCTCGGGATTCAATATCTCGATATAGGCCAGGCTGCTTCCTCCCGACAGCGTAGCGGTCTTTCCGTCGAAAAGATATGCCGCGAGCCACAGATCCTCACCGGCAACATATTCCTCCCTGTCGGTATGGACATACATTTCCTCCCGGGGGAATGAATTGCAGTACTCCGTGAATTTTCGTTCAAGCGCTTCGGTAAAACCGGGAGTCTTCTGTCCGCTGACGAAAAGCCCGCGACTTAACAACAAAGCAAATGCAAGAACTATGCTCTTATATATGACTGAATGATTATTCATTTTCTTCTTCATGCTTTTCAATCCAGAAATCCGGTTTAGTTAATGTGCCCCTGGTGGTGCAGTCGACGCAGAACTTCCTTTCGGTCACCAGCTTATATGGCGGTCGCTCATAGCTGCGATCCTCAATTATCCATACTCTAGTATAAAGTCCGGGTATCTCCCTGTTGCCAAAAATAGTATCTGACACACAGTCGGAATAAAGGTTAATCAGTCCGCGGAAATGATCATCGATATAAAGCCGCCTGGAAGTTTTTGCTGAAACGCTGAAATAGCCCAGCACCTGTCGGGAAGGGTCGTCCACACAAATGATATTTCCCGGAATGGTTCCGGGAGTTATGTCATAAAGGCCGCCCACTTCCTGCGACATATTCTGAAGCTTCTCCCAGAATGCAAATTCATCCTCATTCAGTGAATACTGGTTTACAAGAATGCTGTACCTCACGTTCAGTCTGTCGGTCTGATTGGAGATGAACTTCAGCGGGAAACCGGATATCCTGGATTCGCTCAGAACAGAGGTGCTTTTAATGATAATATTGTCGGAATTTGAAGACATCCAGCAGGTATGGTTTGTCACGGGATAAGGCAGCCGGAACTTCCATGTTTCAGTATAATCCCATCTGAAAAACTTGCACTGGCCCGAGGGGTCCTCTGTATTAAGGAAAACATTGCAGCCCTCATGGGCACTTGAATACGGAGTCTTTTCGCGGATAAGCACTTTCTCGTAATACAGGCTGTCGATCGGGGGTACAGGGTGCATCTTCATCGGCAGTGATTCGTAAGTATGATAATTATCTCTGCCTCCCATGATACGTAAGGTGTAAACCCTTCCTACAACTGCCCGGAATTCTGCAGTATCGGTCACATAAGTACCCATAACGGCAGACTCCCTGGCCTCGTAAGAATTACCCAGATTATCGCGGATATGAACAATACTTCCGGTAACAGGATTCTTACGAGTGGCAGGAGAAGCTTTTTCGCCCAGGGGCAATGACCTTGACAATTTGATCTCAAAGGCTTCAGGCTGGTCGGTAATCATAGCCTCAACCACAAGAAGAAAAGGATCCTCATCGATTTCCGGAACAAAACTGGTGATGCATCCGGAAATAATCACGACGGAAATAAGCAACAGATATTTTATAGTTTTTCTCATTCTGCTAAAAATCAAAATTAAAGCTCAACGACGGTATCGCCTGTCCGAAGATCGAAAGCTTATAGCCGTTTATCCTGTTGTTTTCATTCTTGAAATAGATCGAATACACGTTCTTTCTTCCCAGGAGGTTGTAAACAGAGAAGATCCAGTGGGGATTGGCTATCTTGTTCGAGCGAAGGCTACCGCTTAGTTTTACGGAAAGGTCAAGCCGCATGTAGTCGGGAACCCTGTATTTGTTCCTGTCGGAATAATGAACCATCAGGATGTCGCCCATGTAATAGAATGCAACCGGGTATGTAACAGGCCTCCCGGTACTGTAGTTGTAATTGGCTGAAAGACTGAACCTCCTGGAGAAGAGAAGATTGAAGGTTGCAACAAGGTCGTGGGGTTTGTCAAAACTGGCCGGAAACCATTCGCCCCGGTTTATAATCTCGTCGCTGAAGTGCCCGGTACTCTGAACCAGTGTCCTGGAATACGTGTAGCCAAGGCTCCATCTCAGCCTTCCTTCTTCCTTTTTCATTGAAACTTCGAGCCCGTATGCCTTACCTCTCACATTAACAAGGTCCTTTTCGATATTGCCTGCCATAATAAGGTCGGTACCGCTCTTGAAGTCGACCATGTTCGCTATGCGCTTATAGTAGAGTTCCACCGATGTTTCCAGAGAACCGTTCAACAGCATCTGGTAGAATCCTGCCGCAACCTGGTCGCCTGCCTGGGGTTTAAGGTGATAATCACTGAGCTTCCAGGTGTCGGTCGGAGATATGGTTGTTGTATTTGACAGAAGGTGAAGGTACTGCTTCGTGCGATTGTAGTTAAGTTTGAGAGAGTTACTCGAACCTGTCCTGAAATTGAATGAAAGCCTGAATTCAGGACCTCCGTAAACCTTGTATACCTTACCTGATCCGTAAGAAATGGTGTCGGTCACCGTGGAAAGGTTTCTAGGGTATCGCGGATCGTAGTTATAGAAAGTAGCAGGACCGACGGCAAAAAAAGAAGAATATCTGATCCCGGCGTTAACAGACAGAAAATCATTTACCACGTACTTTTCATCAATATACAACCCCGCTTCAACTGCCCTCTGGACGGGAATCTTTCTGGAAATCACCAGGGAGGAATCGTCGGCCGGCTGATAGCTTCCAGGAAGTATTGAATATCGTGTCATGTCGGCTCCGAAATTGACTTCATTCCGGCCCTGATACCAGTTGAAATCGGCCTTCAGTCCGGTACTGTTCACTTTATGCGACAGTATAAAAGCTTCTTCGGGAGATGAATCGCTCGATACATTGTAGCTGTAGTTGCTGTTGTTGGCAGTGAAATGAGCAAAGAACATCTTGCTGAAGAAATGACGCCATCTCAATGCCACAATATTGTTGTCGTAAGCGTACAGGGTATCGGAATTGAACCTGAATGAATCGTGGCTGATGTAAGAAGATATGTCGAACCTGTTATTGCTGTTGACATCCCAGGCTATCCTTCCGTTTACATCGTAGAATGAGGCCATGCTGTTCTTCAGGGCAGCATTGTCAATAAGGTCGAAAACCCAGTTTGAATAGGTCGATCTGCCTGTCAGGATATAGGAGCTTGTATCCTTTTTTATCGGCCCCTCGAGCATGAGATGAGCCGTCACCGGACTGATTCCGGCATTCCCGTTGAATTCCTTCCTGTTCCCGTCCCTCGATACTATATCAAGCACCGAGGATATACGGCCTCCAAACCTGGCGGGAATACCTCCCTTGTAAAGCGTCACATCCCTTATGATGTCGGAATTGACTGCTGAAAAGAATCCGAAGAAATGGGATGAATTGTAAACCGGCGCCCCATAAAGCAGAATCAGGTTCTGGTCTGAACTTCCTCCCCTTACATTGAATCCGGCGGACCCCTCTCCCACCGACTGCACTCCGGGAATCAGAAGCACACTTTTTATTATATCAGACTCTCCCATAGAAGTCGGCAGCAATTTCAAGGAAGTAATATTTACTTTCTCCACTCCAACCTCATACCTGCGGAATATTACATTCCGGTCGGCTGTGATAGTTGTCTCCTTCAGGGGAATAAGCATACTGTTCATTTCAATATCGAGTTCACCCGACCCGTATAAATTAACGTTTACCTGCTGTTCCCTCATACCGATGAAGCTGTAGCGTACCTGGTGAATGCCGCGGGGCAGTGTCAGTGAATAAAAACCGTACTGGTTGGAAAGAGCCCCCGCGGCAAGTTTCTGAACGAACACGGTGGCTCCGGCAACAGCTTCCCTGGTGTCGCGGTCAATAATATAACCGGTAATGGTGACGTTTCCCGATTTGTACCTGTCGGCCGGATTGCCGATATCTACAAAAAGGTTTCCCGAAAGCTTTTGCTCGTCATCCGAATCATAATACTCCACGGGTGCAATGAAATTTCCCCCGTCAGTACTCCGGCCTGCCTCTTCCGGAAGCTTAACTGCAAAATTCCTTGTAATGATGACATTTCCCCACTCGTCAATAAACCAGAACAAGGACTTGTCCCTGAAAAGATTATCAAGAAGATCGCCGAGTGATTTCCTTCCGGGATACAAACCCGGCTGAATGTCTGCCATCCATTCATCCCTGAAGAAAAACTTCAGGCCAAGCTCTTTCTCCGCCGATGTTACAAATTCACCGAACGACTGACCGCTGTAATCCCATGTGATCGTTCTGTCGGCCTGGGCAGAAAGAAGACCGGAAACCATAAGGGCAAGGGCCAGATAAAAAATCTTCTGTTTCATCCCGGAGTACTAAATTTGAAGTGAGTTGAAATAGTCAACAGCCGGTCTCATGCTTTCCGGATCATTTCTGTAGAATTTTATCCTTTGGGCCTTCATATATGCTCTGACCTCTTGTTTATTATCACCAAACAGCCGCAGGAAATTACCCTGAGTGATAATTCTTGAGATCACCCCGTCCTTCTCCAGGTATATCTTTATATTATCTGTAAAAGCATGTTTACTTTCATCGTCCGAAATCAGGATCTGCTTGCTGTATTTCACATACAAAGAAGCAGTTCCCCTGCTCAAAACATTTACGAAACCCCTGAGGGGCCTGAGCGAATCGGTCCTGAAATTCAGGAATCTGAACACGCGGCCGTCAAGATTCAATGTAAATTCGTCTATCAGTTCCTTGTTGAGTTGCAGGATTATACGCTTATCAGTGAGAATAAGAAGCTCATCGTTGTAGGTATCAAGCCTAAGCGATTGACCCGGAAATGCGCGTCCCGTAAGTGTCACAGTCCCCGGAACGAATCCGGAATTGAAAAAGAACTGGTCGCCATTGATCCTTAAAAAAAGGTTTCTCCAGGCACGTCCGTTGTATAAAACCTGAATGTCGATACTGTCTTCCGGCATTTCCGGCATAGACCCTGCAGCAACAAAAGGATTTCCGCCCGAAAACACGAGCAGCAGAAAAAATAATCTGAGAATGGCCTTCATTGTTCAGATATTATTAATGAAGGCAACAAAAAGCGACATAAAACACTTGTTCATGGCTTATGCTTATTGATTTGGTCATATAAATATGCGATGAAGAGTCATTAATCTTCAGTACTGATTATTCTTATGTTTTTTAAAGCTGCCGTTGTTCTCCACGATGCAATGCCGAATGGCCGGGAGAGTTCAACTTCAGGACGAACAGACAAATGGTTGTCTCCCACTGTGAAATCAACCACCGGTTCATCGTCTATCCAGGCAAGGATTTTTCCGTCAGCAACCTTAAGCCTGATATGATACCAGCGGTTCTTCTCAAACCGCATCAGGGTGGTGGTTTCATTCTCCGAGGCATCCATCCCGTTTATGCTGCTCAACCCGACTACTGTTCCGCCCCAGCCGCCTATTATCAGGGATACCGGATCCTTCCCGACCGGGAAGGTCATTCCGCAGAAAAAGTCGGTTCCGTCCATCCTCATGGCATCCAGGCTTAGCTCGTAATTGCCGGCAGGGAAGTCCTCCGTCCAGGTTATACCCGTGCAACCGTCACCCATTCCGAGAACGATTGTTCCTCCCGACACATAAACCGGGCCCTGAGGTCCGAATTCGGTTATCTTCCACCCTTCAAGCGATTTGCCGTCGAACAGCCAGCCATCATCTTTTGAAAATTCCATCTCTTCCTTAACAGAACTCCTGTTCTTAGGCCTGCAGCCCGATCCGGCAACAACAGAAAGAAATAAAAACAAAACTATGATCCTTTCCACGGTATAATGTATTGATGCATCATGAATATTGATATTCTAAAATTAGCAAATTCTACATGTTGTGCACTTGATACGTGCGGGTTTCATGGTTAATTGTTGTTAATTGTTGTTAAAAATCCTTCGCTTTCCCTTTCTTTTCAAACTACATTTTTACTATGCCCCTGGCAGCTTCTGCCAAAAGGGCTTATAGCGTATATACGATTCATAGTTGCAAAATGTGACAGTGAAGGGGAAATTTTTTTCGGGAATTGCATGTACGAGGCGGGCGGCGAGCGGCGGGCGGCGAGCGGCGAGCGGCGGGCGGCGAGCGGCGGGCGGGAGGAACGGTACGAGGCGGGCGGTTTGAGGTTCGAGGGTTCTTGGGTTCAGGGTTTGCTGATTATGTTTATTAACAGTTATGCACAAGGCTTAAAGAGCACAGTCAATAACAAACTCAACTAAATAGTTGTAAATTTGATACATGAGACAAGGAATATATAAATACTTCTGTTTTTGATGGTTACTTTGACGAGGAGCTCTCTGAACACACAATACCACTGTTTGACAGAATAAGAAACGAAGAGTTTATTTTTCTCGCCTATTAGCCAGGATGAACCAAGATAATGCGCCAGTGCCCGCTCCGAGGAGGGGATCCTTGTTGTAGATGCCCCGTGCCCTTTGTCTGAACCCACCCCAAACCCGAAAGGGGATCCTTGTTGTAGACGCCCCGTGCCCTTTGTCTGAACCCACCTCCACCCCGAGAGCGGATTCATCCAATACAACCTTCGCTAAATCCTCATGATAAGAGACTTGCAAGACCTGCAAGATCCCGCGGAGCGGGACTTCGTCGTTTCACTCCTCAGCTTGCAAGACCTGTCACTGTCCCCCGTGCTTTTGCCGCCAGCCGCATGCCGCTCGCCGCAAGCCGTTCCTCCGCCCTGCGCCCCGTGCCCCGCGCTTCATGATTCTATCTTTCATGGTTTCATTGCTAATTGATAATTGTTAATTGCTAATTGCTAATTGCTAATTGTAAATCCCTAATTGTTATGTTAAATTCTTTTTAATAATTTTGACATATCAACTCAAAGCCATGGGATACACGTGGGTTCTTGAATACAAGATTAAAATCAACAGGTCGGGCCTCTACTGAAACATTCCGGCATTTCATCATATTTTATTTTCAATCTGTTATACCGGATTTATATTTCTCCTGCCTGAAGGCAGGTGTGTTTGTAAATAATAATCTTTTAAAAACAGTCAACATGCAAAAATTAATCATAACAGGAAATAACCTCACAGTCAACGATGTAGTTAATGTGGCTCGTCACGGGCAGAAGGTGGAACTTCATCCCGATGCAAGGAAAAGGATAAACGAGTGCCGCGCGATGCTCGAAAAGAAGATAAATGCTCATGAGATAATGTACGGTGTGAACACCGGGATCGGCGAGTTCTCGGAAATAGTGCTTAACGATGATCAGATAAAGGATTTCCAGAAGTATCTCGTGTATAATCATGCAGCCGGTATCGGCGAACCGGCTTCCCTTGAAATTGTCAGGGGAGCCATGCTGGGCAGAATCAATGTCCATGCTCACGGCAATTCGGGTAACCGGCTCGAGATAACCGAAACCCTTGTTGAGATGCTTAACAGGGGAGTCACACCCTATGTATGCCAGAAAGGATCGGTCGGTGCATCAGGCGATCTGGCCCCCATGTCGCAGATTGCCCTTCTCATGATGGGCGAAGGGAAGGCTTACTACCAGGGAAAGCTGATGGAGGGAGCCGATGCCATGAAGGAAGCCGGAATAAAGATACCCGGTCTTCAGGCACGCGACGGACTTGCAACGATCAACGGATCGAACATGCTGACCGCGATGAGTGCCATATGGCTTGTTGACGCCAACAACTGGCTCAAACAGGCTGAAATAGCGGCATCAATGTCGCTCGAGGCACTTAAAGCCAACATGAAACCCTACACTCCGCTGCTTCACGAGGTGAGGGGATTCAAGGGAGCCGTGAGAAGTGCGAATGCCATCAACAAATGCATAACAGGCGGTGATCTTAAGGAAGGAAGGGTAAAATCGAAGGTACAGGATGCCTACTCGATGAGATCAACACCGCAGGTAATAGGCTCAGCCCACGATATGCTTGCCTATGCAAGATCACAGGTCGAAATTGAACTTAACGGAGTAGGCGACAATCCGGTTTTCTTCCCGGAAAAGAACCTCCAGCTTTCCGGTGCGAACTTCCAGGGATCCCCGGTATGCGTTCCAATGGACATGGCAGGAGCATGCATAACAATGGTAAGCGTGATGTCGGAAAGAAGGATGAACAGGCTTAACAACCAGGCTCTCAGCGTAGGACTTCCGGATTTCCTTACAAAGGGAGCCGGCATGTTCTCGGGAATGATGCTGAGCCAGTACACTGCCGACACCCTTATAGTGGAACAAAGGATACTCTCGGTTCCTGCATCAATCCAGTCGATACCTGCCGCGGCCGACCAGGAAGACTTTGTATCAATGGGAATGAACACCGCCATCAAGAACAACCAGATACTCGACTGCGCCTACGGAATTCTCGGGATAGAATTCATGGCTGCCGCGCAGGCTCTCGATTTCAGAAAAGAGGAATACAGTTTCGGAGCAGGAGTTCAGAAAGCAAAGGACGTCATCAGGAAATATGTTGATTTCCTTGATATCGACAGACCGCTGTACCCCGATCACACCAGGATGAAGGAACTGGTAAAATCGTGCGAAATAC
Source organism: Bacteroidales bacterium (assembly GCA_034679225.1). Lineage (GTDB taxonomy): Bacteria > Bacteroidota > Bacteroidia > Bacteroidales > VadinHA17 > LD21. The sequence continues at coordinate 26,146 of JAXDBC010000001.1, forward strand.
TTCACGAAGTCGAAAAGCTTACCGGGTCTCTTGAATAAAAACTTATATTTGTATAAACCCCTTGCTACTTATGAAGAAATACATCATGCTTTTACTTATCATCGCCGCTGGCTGTTCACCCCAGGAAAAGGGTGAAAAAAGCGGATCAGCCATGCAGGCAATAGACGATGCTACAATTACCACGTTAATGGGAAGTATCACGGCCGACATGCCCGGAGCAGATACCCGCCTGCTTGAAAAAGGCATCCGGCATGCTGCCTCCTTGTGGAGACAGGAAGACGGAACTGCCGCCGAGTTTTCAGATTTTGTAAAGAACAATTACATAGCCGATCCGGCGAAACGAAAACAGGTATTCCTCAAGATCAGCAACTTCCTGGAATCCCTTTCCGGAAATTTCAACGAGATCGTTATCGACCTGAGGAAGAACCTCGATGAGTCCACCGGCGAAATCGACGATGTAGACAGGATGTTCGGCACTTACTCACCGGGCTCGCATCTGTCCGACGATTTCTATACAAACAAGATCGCCTTCTATATCGCTCTGAATTACCCTTATTACACACTCGCGGAAAAAGAAGAGCTGGGGCCTTCATGGACCCGCGAAGAGTGGGCAATGGCAAGGCTGGGAGATATGTTCGTATCAAGGGTGCCGGCTGAAATCAGTCAGGCTGCCAGTCTGGCAAGTGGCAACGCCGAGATGTACATCTCCGAATACAACATCTGCATGGGAAAGCTCAGAACCGACGACGGCCGCCAGCTCTTCCCCGACGATATGGTACTGCTTTCCCACTGGAACCTTCGCGATGAGATCAAGTCGAACTACGCTGCAGGCGAAAAAGGGACTGAAAAACAGGACATGATCTACAAGGTCATGGAGAGGATCATCAGACAGGAAATACCAAAGGCTGTGATCAACAACCCGGAATATGAATGGGCGCCTTTCTCCAATATAGTTACAAAGGACGGGAAGCCGGCAGAAGCAGAAGCAGAACCTGAACCCGACACCCGCTATGAACATGTCCTGAATATCTTTAAAGCACACCTGGCTGCCGATCCGTATAATCCCGAAATGAACACCGCGATACTCAGGAAATTCTCGGCTGAAATGGAAATCTCGCAGGAAGAGATTGAAACCCTTTTCGATTCATATCTCCGTTCGCCCGAGCTTGCAAAACTCGGGAAACTGATCAGCGAAAGACTTGGCAGGGAGCTTAAACCCTATGACATCTGGTACGACGGCTTCAAGGCAAGAAACAGCTATCCGGAAGATAAGCTCACCGCGAAAACTTCAGCGCTGTATCCAAACCCTGACGCTTTCAAAGCCGACATGCCCGAAATGCTTAAAAAACTTGGCTGGAGCAGTGATCGTGCAAAATACCTGGCTGACAAGATAGTTGTCGATCCCGCCAGAGGCTCGGGACACGCCTGGGGCGCTGGAATGAGAGGAGCCAAATCACATCTCAGGACAAGAATATCCGAAAAGGGTATGGATTACAAGGGATACAATATCGCGGTCCATGAATTCGGCCATAATGTTGAACAGACCATATCGCTTTACGATGTCGATTACTACAACATGTCGGGCGTTCCCAATACTGCTGTTACCGAAGCCCTTGCATTCGTGTTCCAGCAACGCGACCTCTTCCTTCTCGGAATAAAGGAAAATGATCCTGAAACCGAAAAACTGGAGATCCTCGATGCTGCCTGGTCGCTGATGGAAATCATGGGAGTGGGAATGACTGAAATGCTTGTCTGGAAATGGCTTTACGAAAATCCCGGGGCAACAGCTGCCCAGCTTAAGGAAAAGACAATAGACATTGCATCCGAGACCTGGAACAAGTACTTCGCCCCGGTATTCGGAGTACAGGATTCTCCCGTGCTGGCTATCTATTCACACACGATAGATGTGCCGCTTTACCTTCCCAACTATTCCTACGGTCACATAGTACAGTTCCAGATCGAGAATTACCTGAAGGATAAAAAGCTGGCCTCCGAAGTAGACCGTATGTTCTCTCAGGGAAGGCTAAGCCCCCAGCAATGGATGATGGGCGCAGTCGGATCAAAGATCTCTGCTGAACCTATCCTCGAATCGCTCAGGGAAGTACTTGATTGATAGCATTTTTACAGGACACGAGCAGGCCTGAGTGTTTCCTGCCGGAGAATAATCATGAAAAACCAGTAATATATGAAGATCAGGATTGAAGATTATCCGACACTAAACAAGGATTGGGACAAGGATAAAATCGCGTATAAAACAAAGAAGATCCTCAAGAAGATAGGAGAACTTCAGAATAAGATGTATGCCCAGAACAAGTTCAGCCTGCTTGTTATCCTCCAGGGCACTGACGCCTCAGGCAAAGACGGTGTTGCCCTTAGCCTGCTCAAGTATTGCAACCCCCTGGGTGTGAAGATCCACAGCTTTAAAAAACCGACGGAAGAGGAATATGCCCATGACTTCCTGTGGAGAGTACATAATGTGGCTCCCCGGAAAGGCGAACTGAAAATATTCATCAGATCCCATTATGAGGACATTCTGGTCCCTTCGGTAGATAAATACATTCCTGAGGAGGTCATCGAGAAACGTTACAAGATGATAAACGACTTTGAAGAATTTCTCGGGAACAACGGAACCGTCATCCTGAAGTTTTTCATGAATGTTTCCAGGGATGCCCAGAAGGAAAGGCTCATGGAGAGAATAGAACTGAAGGAAAAGCACTGGAAGCACAAGGACGGCGACTGGAATACAAGGGAAAAGTGGGATGAATATATGAAGGTGTATGAAAGGATACTTAATACCTGCAATACCATCCCATGGCATATTGTGCCCTCCGACAAGAACTGGCAGAAAAGCTATGTGGTTGCCGAAACAGTTCTGAAAGCCCTCGAGAAGCTCGACATAAAATGGCCCGAACTTGTAAGCGAAAAATTTAAACCCAATGTAAAAGATAAATAACATGTTTAAGAAACTTATCCTAATCTCAATGTCTTTTGCCGTGCTCAATGCAGCAGCGCAAAACACCTATACACCTTCTCCCGAAAACCTGAAGGCACGCGAATGGTTTCAGGATGCAAAATTCGGCATGTTCATCCACTGGGGTGTTTACAGCATCCTGGGCGATGGTGAATGGGTTATGAACAACCAGAGGATCGACAAGCAGACCTACCAGAAACTGCCGGCATTCTTCAATCCCATCAGTTATGATCCGGCAGAATGGGTTGCCCTGGCAAAAGCTGCCGGGATGAAATACATAACTCTTACAAGCAAGCACCACGACGGCTTTGCAATGTGGGATTCAAAGCTCACCGACTGGGATATAGTCGACAGTACCCCATACGGAAAGGATATTATAAAGATGCTTGCCGATGAATGTAAAAAGCAGGGCATAAAACTCTTCTTCTATCACTCGCAGCTCGACTGGTATCAGGAGGACTATTACCCGAGAGGAAACACCGGAAGCACGGCAGGCAGACCTGATAAGGGCGACTGGTACAAATACCTCGATTACATGGACGGCCAGCTTACCGAACTGCTTACCAACTATGGAGAGATCGGAGGAATATGGTTCGATGGCTTCTGGGATAAAAAGGATTCCGACTGGAGACTTGACAAAACATACGGGCTGATCCATAAGCTGCAACCTGCTTGCCTCGTGGGAAGCAACCACCACCTGGCAACCTTCCCTGGCGAGGATTTCCAGATGTTCGAGAAAGACCTGCCCGGACAAAAAACCACAGGATTCAATCCTGACCAAAAGATGGGAGAGCTTCCCTATGAGACCTGTGAAACGATGAACAATTCGTGGGGATTCAACCTGCAGGACAAGAATTATAAATCGACAAAGAATCTGATCCAGTACCTGGTTAAAGCCGCAGGCCTGAATTCAAATTTCCTCCTGAACGTGGGGCCCATGCCGGATGGCAGAATCCAGCCTGAATTCATAAAAACCCTCGGGGAGATCGGCAAATGGATGGAGAAAAACGGAGAAACAATCTACGGCACAAGAGGCGGTCCGGTAAGCCCGAGAGCCTGGGGAGTGACTACTCAGAAGGGAAATAAAGTGTTCGTACACGTGCTGAACCCGGAGGACAATAACCTGCTGATCCCCGATTTCGGAGTGAAGGTGAAGAAAATCACGTTCTTCGGAAGCGGTGAAAAGCTTAAATACAGGCAGGATGCCTTCGGTATCGCGATATCGGTCCCGGAAGGTGCTTTTGATGAAATCGACACTATTATGGTAATGGAACTTTAACTTCCGACAAAAAAATCAGAACCTCCGAAGCTATATCGGCATCACTGCCCAAAGAATGGCAGCAGCAGGACTTCTGACGGCCTAATCGTGTGCCGCCAAGACAGAAGGGACAGATTGAAACAAGAGTGAATCTCCCCCTCCCCCGGCTACTTTAGATATATTTCCACCACCGGTATCTCAACAGGCGGTTTCAGTACAGGCAGTGACATATTTATCGTGTTACTGTCGACGCCGGAACCGGTGCTGTAAATAATCTCGGAGGCATCATGCAGGAACTGAACATATTTGACCTTTCCTGCCATGTTCTCCATCCTGAGCGATCCCATCGGATAGGTCAGCAAGTGGACATAAAGTCTTTTTGTTTCCGGATTATATGTCAGCAGGGTATTCGGAGGAGCGACTATATCTGAAGGAGCT
>JAXDBC010000002.1:0-5782 GCA_034679225.1 Bacteroidales bacterium
TATTTTTTTTTGGAAATTCATTGAAGCCTTCTTATATTTGTTACTGAAGAGTTCCGGGATTTCCGGGATTCTTCTTGTTTTTGAAATATAAGACAACTAATGTCAGACATTGTTTACATTACGGAAGAGGGTCTTCTTAAACTCAAAGAAGAGATTGATGAACTCAGGTTTGTTGAAAGACCCAAGATCTCAAAAATGATCGCCGAAGCCAGGGATAAGGGCGACCTTTCGGAAAATGCTGAATATGCAGCCGCCAAGGAAGCCCAGGGTATGCTTGAGATGAAGATCTCACGACTGGAAGATATTCTTTCGCGTTCAAGGGTCATCGATGAATCAAAAATCGATACTTCGACTGTAAGAATACTTAACAGGGTGAAAATCAGGAATAAAAATAATAACCATGTTATGGAATACCAGATAGTTCCTGAAGCCGAGGCCAATCTGAAACAGGGAAAAATCGCGGTCAATTCACCGATCGCTATGGGACTTATGGGCAGAAAGGCGGGTGAATCCGTCGATATTAAAGTGCCCTCCGGTATAATACCTTTTGAAATACTTTCAATATCCTGAAATACTACAGCTATATGGCATCAATATTCACAAAAATAATCAGAGGCGAGATCCCGTGCTACAAGGTAGCCGAGGATGAGAATTATTTTGCTTTTCTCGATATTAATCCACTTATGGAAGGTCATACCCTGGTGGTACCCAAAAAAGAAACCGACTATATATTCGACCTGAGTGACGATGATCTGTCGGGCCTGATGCTTTTTTCAAAAAAGGTAGCCCTGGGAATAGAGAAAGCTATTTCATGCGCAAGGATTGGGGTGGCGGTGGTAGGCCTCGAAGTGCCCCATGCACACATCCACCTGGTACCCATCAACAACGTTTCGGACCTTAACTTCAAAAATCCCAAACTGAAACTGTCAGCCGGGGAATTTGAGAAAATAGCAAAGAGGATCAACGAAAAGGTGATACTCTGATTTTAACCGGGATGCTTTTTTCTTTCCCCGCATTTGCATATCTTTAGGGCTGCAATTCTGCCCGCTGCATGAATTACCTTTACGATCTGTGGGATGACTTCATAAGTTTTCTATTCCCCAGGCTTTGCCATGGATGCGGCAATCAGCTTCTGAGGAATGAAAAGGTCATTTGTACCGAATGCTTCGTGCTTATACCCCGTACCGGTTTCCATCTGATTCCTGAAAACCCTGTTGAGAAAATCTTCTGGGGAAGATGCCCGGTTGAACATGCTGCCGCGTTTTCATACTATACCCGCGACAGCAGGATCAGGAGGATGATACACCATCTGAAATACAAGGGTGCTGCCGAAACGGGAACCGAATTAGGAAGAATCTATGGCAATTCATTGAAAAACTCTGTGTTCTTGAATGGGATAGACCTTATAATACCCGTGCCGCTTCATCCTTCAAAGCAACGCCGGAGGGGATATAACCAGAGTGAGCTGATCGCCCGGGGGATTTCGGAAGCTACCGGCATACCTGTCGATACCGGAATACTGAAAAGAATAAGCGTTAGCACCACCCAGACAAAAAAATCGAGATACGACAGATGGCTTAATGTCAATGAAATATTCCGGGTAACCGACAGGGGGAAGACGGAAGGAAGGCATATACTCATCGTGGATGATGTGATCACGACCGGCTCGACAATCGAGGCCTGTGCCGCGGAATTATTAGGGGGAGATAATATAAAGATAAGTGTTGCCGCCCTTGCCTTCTCGGTGATCTGAAAACCTATTGTTTTTTGACCCTGCGTGGATTCTTACTGATAAAGTCTTTCCAGCTGCCGGACTTCTTTTCCCCTACCGGGCTGTTGGTCTGGTAAAAATGACAGAGCGCGGCAGCAAGTCCGTCGGTGGCATCAAGCTTAACTCCAATATCGTTGAACTTAAGTATCTGCATCAGCATGGACGCGACCTGCTCCTTTGAGGCTGAGCCTTTTCCCGTTATCGACATCTTAATCTTCCTCGGGGCATATTCAAAGACCGGGACAGACCGGCTTAGCGCTGCCGCTATTGCCGCTCCCTGAGCCCTTCCCAGCTTCAGCATCGACTGTACATTCTTGCCGTAGAAGGGGGCCTCGATAGCCAGCTCATCGGGATGATATTCCTCAATAATCCCCAGAGTGCGTTCAAAGATATGTTTGATTTTAAGGAAATGATCATCAAATTTAGAGATGTCGATCGCGCCTATGGTTATCAGTTCGGGATCCCTGCCCGATATCCTGATTATTCCATAGCCGGTGGTGGTTGTTCCGGGGTCGATCCCGAGTATGATTCTTTCCTTTTCGATCTTCTTCAATCCTATTCCTTGTTTAGAATTCAGGCCTGGATACAAAGATAAGCTATTAAGCTCTTATCCGCTGCTTTTTGTTCTGGATCAATATTCCGGTTATTATCAGCAACAGCCCTAAAGGAGTCGTCAGATACAATGGTTCGTGAAGTATGAAATTCACAAAGACAAGCGACAGGAAAGGAGCAAGGTAAACCAGGTTGCTCACCTTGTCGGTCGAGGGAGCAAGCTGAAGGGCCTTCAGCCAGAAGAAAAAGGTCAGGCCCATCTCGAAAAGGCCTATATATACCGCGGATGACCAGCCTTTCAGGCTTATAATCCCCATCCCCGGCCAGTTGCCGGTCACCGTCATTGCAATCGCCAGATATAGCGATCCGAACAGGAAGTTCAGGAACAGCTTTACCGACTCGTCCCTTTTGTCTCTCATGTTCAGGATAAAATACAGGGCCCAGAAAACCGAACTGCCCGTTGCCAGAAGCACGCCAAGGGTGTCGGCGCTATTGTGGCTGAACAGCTTTCCCCGCGACGATATCATGTATACCCCGAGAAAGGAGATGAACAGGGCTGCATAACTCCTGGCAGCGATCTTCTGCTTAAGTATGGGCGCTGAAAGAAATACAAGAATTATGGGCCAGATCATGTTCAGCGGCTGAGCAACCTGTGCGGGCAGGAGTTTATAGGCCTTCAGAAGGATAAGATAATATACGAAAGGGTTCATCAGTCCCAGTATTGCTGAACTCAGCAGGCCGGAGGGCGAAGAAGAGATCAGGAGACTTGTTTTCTTTCCGGCAATGATTATACCCAGGAGGGCAAGGGCGGATGTGAAGGATGCTATTGAAAGCATGTGGATAATAGGCATCTCGCCAAGACAGATCTTGAAGGCGGTCGGAATTGTAGACCAGAAAAGTATTGCAATTCCGGCATAGATGTATGATAGTCGGGTTCTGCTCATTGGTTCCGCCCTGAGTATTGTGATCCTGCCCGCGGATATGCTGCATTCCGGAAATGGAATGAGTATGTGGCAGGTATCAGTTTATAATGTCAAAACCGGTATAAGGCCTGAGAACTTCAGGGATGACAATTCCATTGTCGGTTTGATTGTTTTCCAGCAGGGCGGCTACTATCCTTGGTAAAGCGAGAGCGCTTCCGTTAAGTGTATGGACAAGCCTGTTCTGCTTTTCCCCTTTTTCCCTGAAACGGCATTTCAGCCTGTTGGCCTGGAACGACTCGAAGTTTGAAACGGAACTCACCTCCAGCCATCTCTTCTGGGCTGCCGACCATACTTCAAAATCATAGGTCATGGATGCTGTAAACGACATGTCGCCTCCGCAAAGCCTGAGTACGCGATAGGGCATTTCAAGCTTTACAACAAGGCTTTCAACATGGTTTACCATTTGTTCGAGGCTTTCATATGACTTTTCGGGATGGGCTATCTGCACAATTTCCACCTTGTCGAACTGGTGAAGCCTGTTGAGCCCTCTCACATGTGCGCCCCACGATCCGGCTTCCCTTCTGAAGCAGGGTGTGTAAGCCGCATTTTTTACAGGCAGGTCTTCCCCGTCGAGGATGACATCCCTGTATATGTTTGTAACGGGAACCTCAGCCGTGGGAATAAGGTAAAAGTTGTCAAGGCTAACGTGATACATCTGCCCTTCCTTGTCGGGAAGCTGTCCTGTTCCGAAACCCGAATCCTCATTTACGAGGATGGGCGGCATCAGTTCAGTGTATCCTGCCTTAACCGCTTCATCGAGAAAAAAAGAAATGAGTGACCTCTCAAGTCTGGCACCTTTTCCCTTATACACCGGAAACCCTGCCCCGGTCAGCTTTGTCCCAAGGTCGAAATCTATAATGTCGTACTTCTTTATCAGGTCCCAGTGTGCCAGGGCTCCATCGGGAAGAACCGGGATCACTCCGCCCTCACGGACCTTCACGTTATCGTCTGCTCCATGACCCGGCGCTACAAGGCTGTGAGGCAGATTGGGAAGCTTTATGATTTCGGTTTTAAGCTCATCTTCGAGAGAGCTGAGCCGCTCCGACAGCGACCTGGTCTCTTCCTTGAGCGAGTAGGTCTTTTCTTTTGCCCGGGCTGCCTCATCCTTCCTGCCTTCTTTCATCATGCTTCCTATCTCCTTAGATATCCGGTTCATATCTCCCTGTATCTGGTCGAATTTCGACTGGATTTCCCGGCGCATCTGATCGAGCTCCAGGATTTTATCAACTGTCTCAACCGCGTCAAAATTTTTTACCCTGAGTCGTTCAATGACGAAGTCCTTGTTTTCGCGGATTAGGTTTATCGTGAGCATCTGGCTGTTATTTTAATGAGAAAAAGCCTGTAACAAAAATATAAAAACTCCCGGGAATGCTTTCCCCGGAGGAAAAGAATTTCGGGAGTCTGATATTCTGAAAGATACTGTGCTATTCTTCAGTCACCGGTATTACCGAGACGAAAACCTTGTTGTCTTTTTTCTTTCTGAATTCAATCTTACCATCCTTCAATGCAAAAAGGGTGTGGTCGCGGCCAACACCGACATTCTGCCCGGCATTGTGCTTTGTACCTCTCTGGCGTACAATTATATTGCCTGCTTTAGCCATCTGGCCTCCATAGAGCTTGACGCCGAGTCGCTTGCTTTCCGAATCGCGTCCGTTACGTGAACTGCCCGCTCCTTTCTTGTGTGCCATATCTCTATAGTATTTAAATCTTTATAGGTTGTTATTCTTTTTTCTTCGGGGCTTTTTTCTCTGCCGGCTTCTTTGCTGCTGCCTTTTTCTCCCCTGGTTCAGCTTTTGCTACAGTCTTTTTTGCTGCTGCCTTCTTCTCCTTAGGCTTCTCCTCAGACTTTTCCTGAGGCTTTTCCTCAGCACTTAGAGCTTCCGGCTCAACAGTCTTCTTCACCTTTTCCTTTTTGGGAGTTTCTTTCTTTTCCAGGCTTCCCTTTTCTCCGATACCTGTTATCTCTATCTCAGAGAATAACTGACGGTGCCCGTTCTTAACCCTGTAGCCTTTCCTTCTTTTCTTCTTGAAAACAATGACCTTGTCGCCCTTTACATGATCAAGCACCTTTCCTTCAACGATAAAATTCTCAATAACAGGCTCGCCAACAAGAACCTTGTCATTGTCTTCAACAAGCAATACCCTGTCAAATTCAACCACGGCGTCCTTTTCCGCGTCCAGGCGGTGGACAAAGATCTTTTTGCCTTCTTCTACCTTAAATTGCTGCCCGGCAATTTCAACGATCGCGTACATCTGTTCTTCTTTTTTAATTGACTCCGGGAGGCGTGCATGTTAATCTCCATGCAACTTTGTACAGCCTGCCAGGATTTATTCAAATTCGGACTGCAAAGATATACAAAATGATTAATCAGGCAATCATGCAGCCTTAATTTTTGTCCCGAATTGAAAGATCCATACCAAATTGCAGCCGTAACCAAGCATTTATGTTGAAAAAAGAACATTGCAGGCCTTTGTC
>JAXDBC010000003.1:0-5453 GCA_034679225.1 Bacteroidales bacterium
TGTTCGCTCTGCCTTAAAACTGATTCTTTGTCCATAGTGTACATAAAAGCGCTGAAGTTACACGGAATTCTTCCCAATATTCGGGAAAAACAGGTAGCATGAGACAAATTTAACGTCTTTTTACATAATATGCAGAACTGTTTCGAGTTAGGATATTGAAATATTGATATATTTATCCCCGGAAAAACACCCGGAAGCCTGTGAAATTTACCGGTATCTTTTTATTTCTTTTGTTCTTTTCCCTGTTCCCCGGAGCCAATGTTCCGGGAACCGGCGGGGAAGTCGTATCTGCCGTCTCGGCAGGCAGCGGGATTGACAGGTTTTGCAGTGAATTGTACAGCAGTCTGGAAAGGGATGACTCAAAGCCCGGCTATGAGGTACTAAGGAAAGCCCTTACAGGCTTCTTTAATCTTGAGTCGGATGACAGGATCAAAAAGAATCTTCTTACAATAATCGACTTTTCTCTTTCATCGAATCTTGAACGTATGTGGATCATCGACCTGAACAGACAGGAAGTTGTCCATTCATGTCTTTGCGCGCATGGCCGGAACAGCGGTGATGAGTTTGCCTGCAGTTTTTCAAACACTCCTTCCTCATACAAAAGCAGCCTTGGGTTTTATGTTACAGGTGAAACCTATATAGGAAAGCATGGATTATCCCTGATCCTCGAAGGGGCAGAACCCGGAATAAACGATAAGGCAAGGGAAAGGGCGATAGTGATGCATGGGGCCGATTATGTGAGCAGGGATTTCATCAGCCGTAACGGGAGACTGGGACGCAGCTTCGGATGTCCTTCAATACCAATGGATAACCATGAAGAGATTATCAGCCTTCTTTCGGGACAGTCGTGCCTCTACATTCACTTCCCCGATGCCGGATACCTGCAAAGCTCATCCCTGCTTGCCGATGACACTGCCATGGGAGGGATGTCACGTTTTCTGTATGAATCGCTTAGCGGGAGTCTTTTTTTAGGGCTCTGATCAGCTGCTTGTCGCGGTTGTAAATATCCTTGCCGAAATATACTGTTCCGTCACTGTCGGCCCAGGCTGTAAAGTACACAATGTGTACCGGAACCGGGTTCTTCAGAACGATTGTTTTAGTCCTGCCGTTGTCAATCGCCTCGTCAAGCCTGTCCGTGTTCCAGTCAGGGTCATCCTTCAGCAAATGGCGGGCAAGGTCGCGGACATTGTTAATCCTGACGCATCCTGAACTGAAAGGTCTTATATTTTTGCTGAACTGCCAGTGCGATGGTGTGTCGTGGATATAAACATCATACTCATTCGGGAACATGAATTTTATCCGGCCAAGAGCATTGTTCTTGCCGGGTTCCTGCTTGATCATGTAGGGGAAGCTGTTGGGAGATACATGTTTCCAGTCGATCGACAGGGGATCCACGGGGGAACCGTCATATGCAACAATCTTCATGTTCTTCTTCTGCAGATAACTTGAATCCCTGATAATGTCGGGAATAACGTCCTGCCTCAGTATCTGGGGAGGAACAGTCCAGTCGGGATTCACCACGAGATATTTCATCATCGAGCTGAAGACAGGGGTCTGCCTTTTAGCGGTTCCCACGATGGCTTTGGCACTGAATGTCTGTTCTCCGTTTTCAAAAACTTTCAGCTTGTAGTCGGCGGTATTCACAAGAATATAGCGATCGCCAAGATCGTCGCTCACCCATCTCCAGCGCTCCAGATTGGCGGTTATTATGCTTATCTTTTCAGATACCGTTATATTCAGGGCTTCGACAGTCGATTTTCCAACCACCCCGTCGGCCTCCAGCCCGTTTCTCTGTTGAAAAACAAGCACCTGGTCGTGAAGGGCCTGGTCGAACAGCTCCTCATCACCGTCGACACAATCTATATGCCCCTGTGTTACTTCAAGCCTTTTTCTGAGCCTTGCCACATCCGGATGCCTCATTCCCATCTCGATCTTCTTAAGGTTTGTGCTGAAACTTTCCCAGCCTCCTGCCGATTCCAGGCCGCGGTATTCAGCCAGCGCTTTCTTCAGGTTCCGGTATTCCCTGTGCCTTGGTGTCAGCCTCTGTAAGGCCCTGGCGGGATCATCTGAATTAAGGGAGTGATCGATGCAGCTAAGCCAGTCTTCACCAGTGTTTCTTCTCAGAGCTTTCCACCCGGGATCGGCATCTTCGGGCGATACCTTACCTGTTCCCAGGTCAGATGACAGGCCTGTAAATGCTTCGTCAAGAAGTTTCTCCATGCTGACAATGTCTTCATATGAAGCTTTGCCGGATGATGCAATCCTTCCGGCAAGCTTTTCAATACCGGAAATATTGTAATCATCGGGATCCAGCCCGTCAGCAGGGGAATTGTATATTGCGCCAATCATCTGCAATATCTTGTCGTTGTTATCCCACCTTGGCGAAAGCAGTCCCCTGCCTTTTTCATGAATAGCAGAATATATGTCCTCATTGAACAATGAAGGAGCGGCAGCAGCTTCATCCGTCGATCCGGAAACAGAATAAACATCACCCTTCGGGGAGAACCTTAACTTTTCAGGGGCAGAGCTCGTGAAAAGCAGGACCATCACCGCTGTAACCAGACCTGTTATAATATTCGTTAGCCTCGTTATTTCCATGACTCTGATGTGCTTTGTTTCCTGAAATATAAAACAAAGCACATGCCATGATGTACCCGGAAGCCCGCTTTATGATGAACCCTGTTTTAGGAAGGGTAAAAGGTCGCTTTCTTTTGACAAGGTTTGTGGGAAAATCGTGCAAGTGCAGGTCTCTTTGGTTGCTTATTACGTTTTACCTGTTGAACCTGTCGAAGAATTCCAGTTGTTCCCTGAACGGAATGGGTACGGGTTTCACTTCGTCGCCAAATTCTATAATCTGCGGGGAGAAAGGATCGAAAGCAGGCCACTCGGGCAGTCCTTCACCATTGGGATTTCCGCTACGGGCAAAATTCACCCAGTATGACGACATAAGTCCGGCAAGATTGTAATCAATTTCAGTGAATGGCCTGTCCCAAAGCTTAAGAGTATTGAGGGCATAACCGAACTCAGCCGAATGAAAGGCCCCGTAATTTGGTTCTCCGGGGGGAACATGGCTGAAGTAGTAAAGGTATGCCTTGTTTTTTCCTGTTTCAGTCTGCATCCTTGCCCAGGTATAGTTTTGCCAGCCAAAGGAAAGAACCGATGAAAGCTTCATGGAGTTCTGCAGTTCGGCCTCGGTATTTGCAGGGAAGAGCCTCAGGTATTCAGTTACCATTTCTCCGTACCTGCTTTCGGCATTTTTTATGTAAGTCTTAATGTCGGTGCCTGATCCCATTGAAACTGCATCGTCGGCATTCCATCCTGAAATAAGCGGAACATCATTCTGAAGGCCTTCCCGGAAGGCTTCCGTTGCAGACGGAACAACTATATTGTCAGTGGTAACTCCCGACCGGCCGCGGACTTTCATAAGTTCTTCAGCGGGAAGTTTTCTTAATGCGGCTATTGATGAGTCGCTGAACTGCCTGGCATATGCAGCACCGGCCGATTCCGCTGCCTTAAGGTCATACACCAGTCCGGGTCCGCCTGAAAACATTCCTCCGCTATGCCCGATAGCCCTGTGAAACAGTCCTTTGGCAAAAGGAGATATCATCAATGCATTGACGCTGAACGAGCCTGCCGACTGTCCGGCAATAGTGACATTGCCGGGGTCTCCACCGAATGCTTCAATATTCCTGCTTATCCACTTAAGGGCTTCTATCTGATCGAGTATCCCGTAATTTCCCGAGGTTTTGACAGGAGATTCAGCCGTGAGCTCCGGGTGCGCAAGAAAACCTAACACCCCGAGCCGGTAGTTTATTGTGATGAAAACCACTCCTTTTTTTGCCATCTCCTCTCCGTCGTATAATGGCACAGTACCTGATCCTCCGGTAAAGGCTCCTCCATGAATCCATACCATTACCGGGAAATTGTCACTTGTGTTTCGTGCCGGGGTCCATATATTAAGGAACAGACAATCCTCACTCAGGGGTTCCTCAGGAGCCATGAATTCTTTCGACCACATCATGAAAGGCACTGGTTTGCTCTGCATGGCACTGGGCGGGGGAGTGACGCATTCACGAACACCTTCCCATTCCGTGGGAGGCTGAGGAGCTTTCCACCGTAGTTCTCCGACAGGAGCGGAAGCATAGGGTATGCCCATAAATATGCTGACATTCCCTTCGGGATTTGTCTTTCCTGAAACAAGGCCCGATTCAATACTGACCTTTTTTACATCTATCTTTTTTCCGGATGAACTGCCGCCTGATGAACAGGCAGTCAGGACAATCATTGAAAGCAGGATAAGGGAAACAGATTTCTTCATGATTGATTTATTGTTTATGCCGTGTGAGCGGTATGGTTAATATGTCTTTTAGCTTATGCAAGGACATCAGGGAGAATTTTCAGTTTACTGTAAAATCGTAATCTCCCGCTTTAAGGGTTATTTTCAGTCCTTTGTCAGTTTTTTTGACTTTTTCGACCCCCGGGGCTCTGGCCACATCCTCACCGGCTGTTGTAACATTCCCGGAGCGGATGTACAGTGTGGCGTTACTGTTTGCCGGGATTGAAACATGATATGTGAGGCTGCCTTCAGATCTCTGCCATTCTGAGACTATCTTCCCGTAAGGCCCGTCATGCCCGGCACTGAAACTGTCAAGACCTTCAACAAAGTTCGGTTTAAGGATCACATTCTTGAAGCCCGGGGCGGATTCGTCGGGGAAAATCCCTCCCAGGGCCTTGTAATACCAGGCATTAATCTCACCGAACATTATGTGGTTCATAGAGATATCGCTCTTTGCATCGAGAGGCCAGTTTTCAAAGAAGGTAGTTGCCCCGTTTACTATCCACCATCCCCATGAGGGAAAATCCTCCTGTGAGGCAACCCTGTACGCCAGGCCGGCATGTCCGTTTGCGCTCAGGGCGTTCAGCAGGGTTTTTGTTCCCAGGAGCCCAACGTCAATATGCTCATTGTCGGCGACAACCCTCTTTGCAAGGTTTTCAGCCACGGCAGGGATCATATCTTCAGGTACCAGTCCCCAGTAAAGCGGAACGCTAAGCTCCGTCTGCAAACCTTTGCCGTACATCCCGGTTGACCTGTCGAGAAACCTGTTATTGAAAGCATCCCTTATCTTTTCCGAAAGCCGCGTATACTTTTCAGCATCGTCATCCTTTCCAAAAAGCCTGGCAGCTTTTGAAAGTATCACGGCATCGGCATAATACCAGGCCGTGGATGTAAGTTCTTTTGGTGTAACCGACTTTACCGGCACCCAGTCGCCAAGACCCCAGTCGGTAATGCCCTCAGGGCTGCGCGAGTCGATCTGGTCGACGTATCGTTTTATATTATCATAGCAATCTTCCAGAAGACGGGAATCGCCGTAGAAAAGGTAGATATTCCAGGGTATGATGGCAATTGTGCTGGTCCAGTCGGGACCGTTTGCCCAGTGATAGCCCCAACCGCT
>JAXDBC010000004.1:0-28009 GCA_034679225.1 Bacteroidales bacterium
TCATAACTTTTGCAGATTTGGTTAATCTATTAAGTTATTGATTGTCAGGGACTTAACCAAATTATCTCGTTGTTATTTATTAACTATTTTCTTGATTTTCAAACAATTATATTAACATTTAACGAACTATTGGAATAGTATATGGACTTTGTTTTAATATTAATAGGATTAAGTATTATGTGGCTGTTTATGTACAAAATTGAATGGCTATTTGGTTTTGGAGTTTCATTTTTGGTCGTTTTAATATACAGTATTATGCTATTTGGCTTGTCATTTTTATTATTAGAAATAAATTATGGCAATCCTAACATGGTGGTGTTTTTGAGAATGCCTATAATTTCTTTTGCTATATTTAAGATGCTTCACATAATCTTTAAGCTTATTTATAAGAGAAATCCTGAAAATACAGCTTGGGTATTTACGAAAAAACCAATACAAGATGTTTTATTTTCAATGTTGTTTTGGTTTTTAGGAGTAGGTCTACCGTTTTTCTTAGTAGCATAGTATGTTTTTTAATCGAAATAAAAAAAAGCTTCGGAAAATCGAGGCTTTTTTTATACTTTAAAATTTAGCTTTCCCATCCAATAGGTCTTTCATTCTTTTTTTAGTCAGCATTGAATTAATAATCTTAATCAGTGCGTTTTTCTCATCTTCCCGTTTTCGTCATTGGGACACCCTGGCCGATTTTATAGGATCCTGCCCACGAGTTTTTGCTCCTGTGTCCAGAACTTACCGTACGCCGTTCTTTCGCCCCCCGCTTGAGCGGGGCAGGCTCTCCGAAGGAGGGGATCCATCCGATACAACCTTCTCTAATGCTTCATTGTAAAAGACTTGCACAATTAGCACGACTTTTTCCAGGATTATCACATAACACATCGCCTATAATACATAATACATTGTCTTGCGGTCTCGCAGGTCTTTTCGTCAATCAGTCTCTTAGTCTCCCATTCTCCCATTCTCCCATTCATCTTCTTCCCGCTGCACGCCGTTCTTTTGTTGACCTTGCGTCTTTCGGTCTGTAAAGCATATATGGTAGTTTCGACTTATTCTCTTTTACTTCTTACACGTTTTTACTTTTATTTTGCTTTTGCATTTTATTAGTATATACTTTTATTTTGTTTTTACTTTTATTTCTTATTTGACTTGCTTTTTTAATTGCGAATTATTATATTTGCCGAAAATTATTTTATAAACTTGCAAAACAAAACTGCCAATCAGAAAAACAGGAGATTATCATGACCAGCAAAGCCATAATAAAAATCCTTACCGACAATAAGCTTAAAGTCACCCCGCAGAGAACTGCAGTGCTGGAGGTGATATGTAAGCTCAAAAACCACCCGTCTGCCGATAATATTACCGAAAACCTGAAGCAGAACTTTCCTCATATCACACTAAGTACGGTGTATAAAATTCTTGACGTGTTCGTGGAAAAAGGAATCGTAACCAAAGTCAAAACTGACGACGACGTTACGCGATATGACTTCGTCAGAGAGAAACACCATCACCTTTATTGCGCCGAATCGGACCGGATAGAGGATTATACCGATAAAAAGCTGGATAAATTAATAGAGGATTACCTTCTGAAAAATCCTATACCAAACTTCAGGATAAAGGATATCAATCTGCAGATAGTCGGAAATTTTACCGCTAAAGCTGCAGAACATTCACTTGAAAGGAAAATCGATCCCCTTGAATAACAACTTGATAATGTATTATAAATCTTAGTTATTTACTATTGTCTGAACATGAACATAAATATGAATGCTGAAAATAAAATCAAATAAGTTTCTTAAAATCTAAACAAAAATTACTATGGAAGAAAACAAAATCTACGCGATGCCGAGAATAGGCGACAAGGCTCCCGAATTCAAAGCTGTTACCACCCAGGGCGAAATCAACTTCCCTTCCGACTATAAGGGTAGCTGGGTAATCCTTTTCAGCCATCCGGCTGACTTCACTCCTGTCTGTACTTCGGAGTTCATGACCTTTGCAACACTGGAAAAGCAGTTCAACCAGGCAAACTGCAAGCTCGTGGGTCTTTCCGTCGATGGACTTTACAGCCATATCGCATGGCTACGCACCATCAAGGAGAAAATCGAATACAAGGGAATGAAAGATGTTGAAGTGACCTTCCCTCTTATCGAGGACATTACCATGGAGGTTGCAAACAAATACGGAATGGTTCAACCGGGAGAAAGCTCAACAAAGGCTGTCAGGGCCGTGTTCTTCATCGACCCCAAAGGTATCATCCGTACCATAATCTATTATCCGCTGAGCCTTGGCCGTAACTTCGACGAACTTTACAGGGTTCTTATCGGCCTGCAGACCGCTGATGAATTCTCTGTTGCCCTTCCTGCTGACTGGCGCCCGGGTGACGATGTGATTGTTCCTACAGCCGGATCATGTGGTGTTGCAAAACAGCGCATGGAAAGCAAGGACGAGATGACTTGCCACGACTGGTTCTTCTGCACCAAAAAACTCGATAAGGAGAAGGTGCTGAAGGCCATCCTGAAAAAGTAATAAACAAAAACAACATTCAAGTGTTTAAAGTGTTAAAACATGATTGAAATTACTTTTGACGGCGCTAAAGTCATAACGGCTCACTTAGGTGACCATGTTATCAGAACCGATCAGCCGGTAAATAATGGCGGGGGAAACACAGCCCCTTCCCCTTTCGAACTGTACCTGGCTGCAATAGGTACCTGCGCGGGGATATATGTCAAGTCATTCTGCGATAACCGCAAGATCCCCGCGGAAAATATAAGGATACTGGAGCATGTTGAATTTAACAGTGAAACACAGCTGCCTGGCTCCATAAAGCTCGAAATCAAGCTTCCGCCTGATTTCCCCGGGAAATACAGGGAATCCCTTATCAACGTGGCAAACCTTTGCCTGGTAAAAAAATCTATTGCAAATCCACCCGAATTCCTTGTAACTGCTTCGTACTAAAAAAGTATAGCCGGATGATAACCCGGCTATACTTTTTTTACATATTCCGATCTCCGGCCGGCGGCCGTCTCTCCATTATTCGATATACATGTTCAGCAACTGCTCGAGAAGCTCCTGCCTGCCGCTTCTGACTTCAGGCTCGCCTGACTTCAGGGCAATGTTCCTCAGATCCTCCAGACTAAGCCTGCCGTCCTCAAACTCCTTGCCTGAGCCATTGTCGAACGACTGGTACCTTTGCTTCTTCATCCTGAGGTAATCACTCTCCTTCAGAATCCTGTCAGCAGCAAGCAGAGCCCTTGCAAATGTATCCATGCCGCTGACATGGGCGATGAACAAATCCTCCGGGTCAGTCGAATTCCTCCTGATGCGTGCATCAAAGTTTATTCCTCCGGTTGTAAAGCCCCCGGCCTGAAGTATCACCAGCATGGCTTCGGTTATTTCATAAACATTGGTTGGAAACTCATCGGTGTCCCACCCGTTCTGGTAATCGCCCTTGTTGGCATCAATGCTTCCCAGCAGACCGTCGCACGCGGCAACCTGAAGATCGTGCGCGAAGGTGTGACCTGCAAGGGTGGCATGGTTGACTTCAATATTCAGCTTGAAATCCTTGTCGAGACCGTAGTTCTTCAGAAAGCCTACAACGGTAGCTGCATCGTAATCATACTGGTGCTTGGTGGGTTCCATGGGCTTCGGTTCTATCAGGAAGGTTCCCCTGAAACCTTTCTTTCTTCCGTAATCGCGGGCAACAGACAGCATCATTCCCAAATGGTCGAGCTCCCTCTTCATGTCGGTGTTGTGCAGGCTCATGTAGCCTTCCCTGCCTCCCCAGAATACATAGTTTTCACCACCCAGCTCTATCGTGGCATCAATGGCATTCTTAAGCTGAACGGCAGCATTGGTTACTACTGCAAAATCGGGATTGGTGGCGGCTCCGTTCATATACCTCGGGTTGCCGAAAAGATTCGCGGTTCCCCACAGAAGCTTTACGCCTGTCTGCTCCTGAAGCTTTTTCAACACAGGAACAAACTTCTCAAGACGTTTTTCTATATCGAAAACCGAACCGTCATTCCCGACAACGTCAACATCATGGAAACAGTAAAACGGTGCGCCTATCTTGGTTATGAACTCGAATGCCGCATCAATCCTGTGACTTATCTTGTCATCGGGCTTCAGCGTATCCCATGGAAAGAAATGCGTCGCACTGCCAAACTGATCGGTCCCGTCACCACAGAATGAATGCCAGTAAGCAATGGCAAAACGGAGATGATCTTCCATCGTTTTTCCCGCAACAAGCTGCTCGGGATTATACCATCTGAAAGCAAGCGGGTTCCTGGACTGCCTGCCCTCATAGCCGATCTTCCCTATGCCGGGATAGAACTCTTTTATGCCTTTGTAAATCATATCAGTAATTATTAATTAATGTGTTTTTTGTCCCTTCATTACAAATTAAATGATTTAAGCGCAAACTTTAAAGCTAAAGCGCCAATAATATAAACACTTTAAGAATATTAAACACTTTTCAGAAGTTCCCGCCATTTCCCGTAGGAATCCATGTATGCAGCAGAAAGCGATGGCCCGGGTTCAGTGGTCCCCACGGGCCTGAGTCCGGCAAAAGCTTCAGCTGTTGATTTGTAAAATCCGCATCCGATTCCTGCTCCGCGGGCAGCGCCAACCGATCCATCGGTATTGTAAAGATCAATAACGGCTCCGGTAATGCATGAGAGAGCTTCCCTGAATACAGGACTGAGAAACATATTCGCCATGCCTGCCCTGATATGACCGGCATCAATGCCGGTTTCCTGCATGATATCCAGACCATACCTGAATGAAAAGGCTATCCCCTCCTGCGCGGCCCTGAACAGATGAGCTAAGGAATGCCTGTTAAAATTCAAACCGGAGATACGACATCCTGCATCCCTGTTCATAAGTATCCTTTCTGCCCCGTTGCCGAAAGGAAGAACCGACAGGCCGTCGGAACCCGGTTCCACTTCCGAAGCGAGCACATTCATCTCGTCATAACCGATACCACCTCCTGCATTCCTTTTCAGCCACGAGTTAAGTATACCTGTTCCGTTTATGCAGAGAAGCACTCCCAGCCGGGGATTGACAGGACTGTGGTTTACATGGAGAAAGGTATTAACCCTCGAAAGAGGATCAAACCTGGTCTTGTCGGTCACTCCGTAGATCACTCCCGAGGTGCCTGCGGTAGCTGCAACTTCACCGGGCTGAAGGACATTCAGCGACAGGGCATTGTTAGGCTGATCGCCGGCACGGTACGACACCGGTATCCCTGCAGGCAGGTCAAGCTCCTGAGCCACGCTATCCAGAAGCCTGCCCTGGACCGAGAAGGATTCCTTCGGCTCAGCAATTATATCTGTGCTGAATCCGAAAAAGTCCATCAACTCGCCCGATAGCTCTCCCCTGCTGAAATCCCAGAATATCCCTTCCGAAAGGCCGCTGTAGCTTGTCACTGCCTCACCTGTCATCCGCAAGGCAATGTAATCGCCCGGAAGCATTATCTTCCATATCCTTTCAAACAACTCCGGTTCGTTTTCCTTCACCCAGGCGAGCTTTGCCGCTGTAAAGTTACCGGGGGAATTAAGCAGATGGGAGAGGCAAAAATCGCTTCCCAGCTTTTCGAAGGCATCCTGGCCGTACTTTACTGCACGACTGTCGCACCAGATGATTGATGGCCGAAGTGGCTTCATATCGCTTCCCAGGGCAACCAGCCCATGCATCTGATAGGAAATGCCAACCGCGGCGATGCCGGATTTTTTGCTTCCCAGCCGGCTGCAGCAATCATGAATTGCCGACCGCAGGTTAAGCCACCAGTCCTCAGGATCCTGCTCTGCCCAGCCGGGATTTACTGCCGCAATCTTCATCTCATCCCTGGGATAAAAGGCTGATGCCAGACATTCGCCCGATTCACCATCAATAACTGAAGCTTTCACTGATGAGCTTCCCAGATCAATCCCTAATAACAGCATATCTTTCCTGTGTTTATGTGTATTTATACAAATGTAATTATTCTCCGGATTCCGGCAGAACCTTCCCTGCCTGCTTACGAGGCATTTTCCGGTTCCGCGTTTATATTTTTATTGTTTCCGGCGCTTTCTGCCTTAGCGACGATTCCCTGATAATCAGCTCATGCTTTACTATAATGGCGCTAAGACTCGTAGAGCCTTTATCCTTCAGTATGTTAATAAGTGAGGATGCAGCCAGTCTTCCGATTTCCCTCGCCGGATAATCGACAGTGGTCAGACAGGGTTTTACCACCCTGCTGACCGGCTCATTGTTAAATCCTGCAACTGCAATGTCAGCCGGAACCCTGATACCTGATTTCTGAAGTTCACATATCACCTCGACAGCCGATGTATCGTTGGCAGTGAATATACCGTCGGGACGGTCCTTCATATTCAACGCGGCCCGGGCTGCTTCTATACCGGCCTGGCTTCCAAGATCGCCGGTAATCAGAAGTTCATTGTCAAAAGCTATCCCATGGTCAGCAAGAGCCTGCCTGTAGCCCTCAAACCTTCCCGAATATACATTGCGCAGAAGATTGCCGCTAAGATGCATGATCCGCCTGCATCCCTGACTGATGAGATGTGCTGTAAGCTCATAACCGGCTTTGAAATTGTCAATCATAACACCCATGCATCCGGGGCACTCTGAAACACGGTCGAAGAAAACCACCGGAATGTTTTTCCTGAGGATCTGATTGAAATGGTCAATGTTCTCAGTGTCGTAAGCCAGTGATACCAGCAATCCGTCAACACGGCTGTTAAAAAGCGTCGACACGCAGGCGGTCTCCTTCCTGCCCGATTCCTGCGACTGACTGATGATAAGCCCGTACCCGTGCCTGTTCGTTATCTCTTCCATGCCGGCTATTACAGCAGCCATGAAATAACTGTTCAGCCTGGGAACAACCACACCTATCGTTTCTGTACTTTTCTTCCTCAGACTGCTGGCAAACTTGTTCTGCCGGTAACCCATCTCCTTTGCTTTTGCCTTTATCTTCTTTATGGTATCGGCATGAATGTGCGGATGATCCTTTAAACCTCTGCTGACCGTCGAAGGAGATAAGTTAAGAGCTTTTGCCACATCGTAAATCGTGACATCAGAAGTGGTTTTCATCGTAGTATTACTGAATGAACAAATCTAATATAAAAAATGAAAGATCATGAAAAAATATCACTAAAAAATCCGCAATCGGTTGCATTTATGTAAAAACATTTTTAATTTCGGAAGCTGGAATGCCTGAGTAAGCATAACTCTTTAATACCATAACCAATCATGAATCCCGAAAACCCCTTTTCAATGAAGGCTAAACTCACGGTCGCGG
The DNA here is from genome assembly GCA_034679225.1 of Bacteroidales bacterium. Lineage (GTDB taxonomy): Bacteria > Bacteroidota > Bacteroidia > Bacteroidales > VadinHA17 > LD21. The sequence continues at coordinate 7,292 of JAXDBC010000004.1, forward strand.
CCATGCTTTTGTTTATGGGAGCAAGCTGCCACGCGCAGAATATAGCCACTCTCGAAGTAATTCTCTCAAGACCCGCGTTCGGTATGAAGATACCGGCGAGCGTAAACCTCGATGAGATCACTTATCTGTCAGACACCCTGCTTGCCCTGTATGAAAACAAGGACGGCAGAAGGGAAGCCGTTGCATTTCAGATCGAAGCGGGGAACCCGAGAAAAATGACATGGCTTGTCGCTTCGGGAAACTCGGATAACGAAAAGCATGTGTATGAGCTGACAAGTGAAAAATCAAAGTTCCCTCCTGCTGTCAATGCCACCGCGAGGGATGGGGCTCTGATCATACATGCAGGGGAACAGAACCTGCTGCAGTATTTTTTCAAAACCGTGTATCCCCCTCAGGGAGTAGACAGCGCCTACAGGAGAAGCGGATTCATCCATCCATTGTGGTCCCCCCACGGCCAGGAACTTACACGAATCCAGCCTCCCGACCATTACCATCATTACGGGATATGGAACCCCTGGACACAGGTGGAATTCGAGGGTGAGAAACTCGACTTCTGGAATATAAACTCGAAGCAGGCAACTGTGCGCTTCGCTAATTTCGTTTCTGTCGGCGGCGGACCCGTTTTCGCGGAGTTCGAAGCACTCCATGAACATGTTGTACTGAAAAAGACTGAAAAAGACAAGGTTGCAATGAACGAACTGCAACGCGTAAGGGTTTATGAACCCGACAAAAACAATGACTGCTTTATAGTTGACTTCAACATAAACATGAACTGTGCCGGCGAAAGTCCTTTCAAAATACTGGAATACCGCTACGCCGGACTGGGATGGAGAACAACCAGGGCATGGGACAGAATGAACAGCATGGTTCTCACCTCCGAAGGAAAGGACAGAAAAAGCGCCGACGGCAGCAAAGCCAGATGGTGTATAGTCCAGGGCGAGGTTGACGACGATTATGCCGGAGTGGTGATGATGTCGTTTCCGACAAACTATAATCATCCCGAACCTCTGAGGATATGGCCCGAGAATCAGTATAACAGGGGCGATATGTTTGCAAACTTCTGTCCTACAAAGGATATGGACTGGAATCTCATGCCGGGCAATAAATATAACCTCAGCTACAGGTTCCTCGTGTACAACGGCCGTCTCGACAGGGAAAAGGCGGAAAGCGCCTGGAACTATTTTGCCTATCCGCCCAAAGTTACTGTCCGTAAGCAACAATAAACAGATGGTTTTAATCTATGTATAAACAAACAACTCTTACTTGATTATTATTAGCAACCGATTGCAATATTTAAAATGTTTTCATATTTTTGGTTCAACTAACTAGTATTAACCCGACTATAAATTCAGTTTCTCTCTTATCAACCCTTTTGTAACCTGCATAATTAAATTGACAGATAAAAATGCGGCTGTTCAATCCCTGCCGGTTACATGTGACCTTAAAAACCAAAATTCATTACACATGAAAAAACTTCTGCTGCTGATCATGTTTGCCGGATTCACACTGAATCTGGCGGCGCAAAAAGTCGTTACCGGAAAGGTGACTGATGAAGACCAAAATCCTCTCGCCGGGGTTTCGGTGCAGGTGAAGGGAACTCCCATAGGTGTTTTTACAGATGCCCAGGGTAATTTCCGCCTCCAGATTCCTGTCGATGCCAGGATACTCACCCTCTCGTTCATCGGGATGAAAACCCAGGAGATCGAGATAGGGTCCCAGACCAGTTTCAGTATCGTGATGCAGGTCGATGTCGGATTACTTGAAGAAGTAATCGTTATCGGTTACGGAACTGTCAAGAAGAAGGACCTCACGGGAGCCGTCTCCAGGATCGATGCCAATGAACTGGCAACCGAGGCCACCTCAAACGTTACAACCATGCTGAGAGGCGCAATTCCCGGACTGGCTGTCAACCTGAGCACAAGCGCCAAGGGGCTGAGCAGTTCGAGCGACATGCTTATAAGGGGTGAAACTTCGCTGAGAGCGAACACCAACGATCAGGCAAATGCAAATGCACCTCTCATCGTGGTCGACGGAATGATCTACTACGGTGACCTGGCCGATATCAACCCTGTCGACATTGAGACCTTCGACATATTGAAAGATGCATCCTCGGCTGCCATCTACGGAGCCAGGGCAACCAATGGAGTCATCCTTATAACCACGAAAAAAGGACTTAAGGGCAAGCCTGTTATCAACATCAGCACCAGCACCGGGCTGGCATTCATCTCACACGCGCATTTCGAGATGATGAACGGCGAACAGCACATTGCCAGAAGGATTGCAGGCTTCGAGCAAAATGAGCGCAGGCAGATCACTATCGGCCCCGGCTATTACAACAGTTATGAAAACCTGCCCTCGGGAGTTACTCTCGAACAGTGGAAAGCATACGACGGATCATCTGCCGCAACCGACCTCGACGAAGTGTGGCTTTCAAGGATCGGCTTTGCTCCCATCGAAATCAATAACTACAAGGCAGGCAGGATTACCGATTTCAAACCATACACATGGCAGACCGGACTTACTCAGGACTACAACCTGAGCCTCTCGGGAAGCTCCGACGCCGTTTCCTACTACTGGTCACTCGGCTATACCGACAATGAAGGTATAAGGTATAATGAGGAATTCAGTACAATCCGTACGAGAATCAATCTCGATGCCGATGTCACAAACTTCCTCAAAGTGGGACTGAATGCCCAGATGGCCTTCCGTGACGAGAGCCCAATCTCCCCCGGGAACAGCCTCTACAACACTCCTTATTCATCAATGTTCCAGGATGACGGTGTGACACTTGAACTGACTCCCTCAGGCTATATCAATGCTCCAAACTTCTGGCTTGAAATGAGGTTCCGCGACCGCTACCGCAAATACAACTCACTTAACAGCAAGATATTTGCAACCGTTAACCTACCCCTGGGCTTCTCCTTTACATCCGAATTCATTCCCAGGTTCAACTGGAACCGCGATTACAACAGCTACTCTTCAGGCCACTTCGAATGGGCATTGCAGGGCGGAAGAGCATCAAGAGCAAATACCACGGTCTTTGAATGGCAGATCAACAACATGCTGAAATGGAACAAGACCTTCGGGGAACACGCTTTCGACGCCACCTTCGTTCAGAACGCCGAAAAGTACAATTACTGGTATGAATACATGGAAAGACAGAATTTCCAGCCTTCCGACGTACTGGGCTACCACAGGATACAGGCCGCCACGGAGGACGTTTCGCTTACAAGCAACGATGAGACCAGCACGGGTGATGCCCTCCTGGCACGACTGAATTACACATACAAATCGAGATACAATCTCACGGGATCGTTCCGCCGCGACGGCTATTCGGCATTCGGTCAGGCCAACCCAAGAGCCAATTTCTGGTCGGTGGCAGGAGGCTGGACGATAAGTGAGGAAGACTTCTTCAATGTCGACTGGATTGACCAGCTAAAGGTCAGATTGTCATACGGGGTCAACGGAAACCGCGGTGTGGGAATCTACGATGCCCTGGCAAACCTTAACTCCGGAAAATTCCTGCTGATTAAAGGCGGTGTTGAACAATACGTATCACAGCTTTATACCAGCAGAATGGCAAATGCAAACCTGAAATGGGAACGCACATCAGCCTATAACGGCGGACTCGATTTCTCAACGCTGAAAGGACGGGTGAGAGGTACTCTCGAAGCATACTTCTCCATAACAAGAGACCTTATAATCCCGCGCCAGCTCCCGAACGTGACCGGATACGCGAGCGTGTTCTCTAACATGGGACAGGTCAACAACAAGGGATTTGAATTCACTCTTAACACGGTCAATATCTCAACTCCCAGCTTTACATGGACTTCCGATTTAGCTATATCGCACAACAGCAACAAAATCGTTCACCTCTTCGGTGATTATGTAATTGACGAAGAGACAGGCAAGAAGAAGGAGGTTGACGATATAACTAATCAATGGTTCATAGGCCACGCGATTGACGAGGTATGGGATTATAAAACTCTCGGAATATGGCAAGTATCCGAAACTGAAGAAGCCACGGCCTACTCACGCTCGCCGGGAGACTACAAACTGCTCGATCACAACGATGACGGATACTACACTAACGAAGACAAGCAATTCCTTGGTTTCAGAAGACCACGGGTCAGACTGAGCCTCAGAAATGACCTGCAGTACAAGAACTGGGCATTATCGCTTAAAATGTATTCTTACCTCGGGCATCTCAAAGCCAATAACTACCTCAGGAACAATGAAGCATTCTACGACAGGGGAACCTATTACAACGTACCATACTGGACAGCTGACAATCCGGGCAATAAATGGGCAAGGGTTGAAAGCTACGAAACCAATTTCAATGTATGGGAGAAAAACTCCTTCATCAGATTCGACAATGTTTCCCTTTCATACAATATACCCAACAACCTGTTGTCGAAACTGAATATAGTAAACTGCAGACTATCGCTGGTTGCCGACAATCCGCTTGTTTATGCTCCCTACTGGTCATGGATGGATCCGGAAAATAATTCCTACACACCATCTTATATCTCATTCAAAGTAAATATCACCCTTTAATATTACCGGAAATGAAATCCACATGTATCAAATGTACAAACAGGTACTTATGTGATTTTTCAGTCATGTGGGTTCCCTCGCTTGTGCGGGGCAGACATCATACCATTCAAATCAAAACTATATTATGATGAAAAAGATATTATTATCCATAGCATTAATGACAACTCTGATTTTTACAGGTCCTGGTTGTTCCGAAGATTTTCTCAAACCTGAACCCCTGTCATTCTATGCGCCCGAAAACACATTCATTGATGCCGCCGGATTCAATGCTGCTCTGATTGCCTGTCTGCGAAATGCCAGGCATGAAATGTACGGCGATACTCCTCCCTTTATTTCCGAGGGTATCTTTTCCGACATAGCAGTCGAAGGCACTACCGATAAAACAGGTATCCACATGGATATGCCTGCCGTGATACTTCCCGATGCAAACCTCAGCTATGGCGACATCACAAAGCTTGGAAACTACTGGACTGAAGCATACAACAGGATAAAGTATGCCAACGTGGTTATTTCAAGGATCGACAAAGCAGAGTGGAAATCAGATGCCGAGCGCAACAATATCCTTGGAAAAGCCTATTTCCACAGGGCCAATGTGTATTACAGGCTCGTCCATCAGTTCGGCGACGTACCGCTTATTCTTGAAGAGATAACCCAGCCAAGGCTCGATTTCTATTCCTGTACAAGGGAAAGCATACTCAGCAAATGCAAAAAGGATCTTGAATTCGCAGCCCAGTGGGTGGAAGAAACTGCTCCCATCGGCGACATAAACAAGGCTGCCGTTAATCATCTTCTGACCAAGGTCAACATGTCGCTGCTGGAATTCGACGATGCAATTGCTTCTGCAAGCGCCGTAATAAATGACGGAAAACATGCCCTGATGACCACCAGGTTCGGCTCATACAAGAATGACCCTACGCACGATATTATATGGGACCTTCACCAGGAAGAGAACAAGGCTCTGGCAGAAAACACTGAGACTATATGGCTGTATGTCTGCAGTGAAACCATGACTGAAGACGGGGCAAGCGAGAAGTTAAGGGTAATGCGCCAGGCAGTTCCATACTGGGGTGGTGCAGGAAAAGTCAAAACTCCTACCGGCCAGACAGGAACAACTGACCAGCCGGGCGGAGCTCTCGTCGGCGGACATCCCGTTGAAATCGACCAAGTCGCGATGTACGGCAGAGGAATCGGACGCCTTCGTCCAAGCCCGTGGTACCAGCACGACCTCTGGGATGACCCCAACGACATGCGCCATAAATATCCCAACTGGATGAGGATGGAAGACCTGGTATACAATGTTCCGGGCCTGAAGGCAAACGGCGACCCCTACTACAACCAGAAACTCCAGCTTTACGATAATGGAGGAGGAATCCTTTGCACCGATACAATCAGATCATGGTTCGACTGGCCTCACTATAAACTGTATGTTATCGACCCAACCGACAATACCCCCGACGGCGGTTACGGCGACTGGTACGAAATGAGACTCGCGGAAACATACCTTCTAAGATCCGAAGCCTATTACTGGAACGACCAGCCTGATAAGGCCGCGGACGACCTTAACGCGGTCAGAACACGGGCCGGATGCGCCCCCTATACCACCGACCAGATCAATATCGGAACAATCCTGGATGAAAGGGCAAGAGAACTCTATTACGAGGAAAAAAGAAAAACCGAACTGACACGAATTGCCTACATATTTGCAAAAACAGGCAAAGCCTGCTACAACGGGAAAACTTACAACATGACAAACTTCGGGACAGACAACTTCTGGTACGACAGGGTTATCGAAAAAAACATTTTCTACAGGGATAATGTAAAGGCTCCTTTCTATAATTACCGCGTAGCACCCTACCTGGTCCTGTGGCCCGTTCTTTCGTCAGCTATCAATGCCAACAGCCTCGGACATATTAACCAGAATTACGGATATCCGGGATATGAGTCAAACGTTACTCCCTGGAAATGGGTCGATGGCGAAGGCGAAGGATCAATCGTGGAACAGTGAACGGAAACAGACCAGGAAACAGCTTTTCACTTGAGCAATTATTGATCGTAATTTTTATCTTTATGAACCGGAACAATTGTGTTTCTTAAATACTTTCCCCCGGAATGCGATTCATGGCCTCCGGGGGAATAGCGTCCGACAAATAAAACCAAACCATAAATAAATGAAAAGACGAATTTTCATCTCCAGGACTACACAGGCTGCTGCAGGATCGCTGATTCTGCCGAATATTGTTCCCTCTTCCGTTATAGGCAAAAATCCCCCGAGCGAAAAGATCAACATCGGATGGATTGGCTGCGGCAGACAGGGAAGAGGAGATATCATGGGCACAATGAGATCCGACTCCGCGATGGTGGTGGCAGCTGCCGATGTAGACTCGACAAGAGCAACCCTCGGAAAGCAGATGGTCGAATCTTTCTACACGAAGAAGACCGGGAACAGCAAATATGTCAATGTAAAAACATACGGCGACTACAAGGAAATGCTGATCGACAAATCGATAGATGCGGTCATGATCACCACACCCGACCACTGGCACTCACAGCCCGCCATCGAGGCTGCATTAGCCGGCAAGGATATCTACCTCGAAAAGCCTACTTCTCTGACGGTAACAGAAGGAAGACTTCTCTGCGATGTGGTGAAGAAACAAAAGGTTATCCTGCAGGTTGGAACCCAGCAGCGTTCAAGCCCTCAGTGGAGGATAGCTGCCGAACTCGTAAGGAACGGTAGAATTGGCAAGCTGCACACTGTCAAGATCGGACTGCCCGGGGACCCTTCAGGACCTGAAGCCCCTGAAATGCCGGTTCCTCCTAACCTGAACTACGACATGTGGCTCGGATCCACACCCGAAGTTTATTATACCGAGATCCGGGTACATCCTCAAAAGGGCTTTGACCGCCCTGGCTGGCTGAGATGTGAACAGTTTGGCGCCGGAATGATCACAGGATGGGGACAGCATCACTTCGACTCCGCTGCCTGGGGTATGGACACCGAACTTACCGGCCCCATATCCATCGAGGCAGTGGCCCAGTTCCCCAAATCAGGGCTGTGGGATGTCCACGGCGACTTCATGGCGATAGCAGAATATGCCAACGGGATAACTCAGCTTACAAGCGGAAGCTACCCCAACGGGGTGAGGTATGAAGGAACGGAAGGATGGATATTCGTTACACGAGGCAGCTACAGAGCCACCGACAGTGACCCAATTGTCCAGGCTCAAAATACTAAAGCCCTCGATGCCAGCGATCCTAAAATCCTAAGTTCTGTTATAGGACCCAACGAGATACACCTTTATGAAAGCAGCGATCAGGCAGGCAACTGGCTCGACTGTATTAAATCAAGAAAGGAACCCATCTCACCGGTTGAAATCGGACACAGGGCATGCACGGTTTGCCTTATTTCACATATCGCGATGAAACTGGGAAGAAGACTGAAATGGAATCCCGAAACTGAGAAATTCGTGGGCGACGATGAGGCCAACAGCATGCTCTCAAGGCCGCAGAGAGCTCCATACGGAACAAATTATATCAAATTTTAGGTTTGTAGTTACCTGAACCCGCGTGCACAGGCAGTCTCATCACTGAATGAGATCATGAATGGCACGCGGGTTTTCTGTCGTGACACGGCAGAAAAGAAATAAAAATTATATACTGATATGAAAAGACTTATAGGACAAATCCTGATAATGCTGACAGGCTGCTTTCTGTTCCTGCCGGCATCCGCCGCGAAACTGACAACAGAGCGCAGAGGATCAAAAATCAATGTGAGCATCGACGGAAAATTCTTCACAAGCTATGTCTTCTCCGAAGATGAGAAATACCCTTTCTTCTATCCTGTCAACGGACCGCTTACCGGAGGATCGGTAACATCCATGAGAAATGCAGTATACCCCCACCATACATCACTTTTCTTCGGATGCGACATGGTGAATGGTGGAAATTACTGGCAGGAAGGACTCGAACGCGGAAGGATAATCTCGGTGAATGCACGTGTTGAAAAGGAAGGAGGCGATACCGTACTGATAACGGACGAATGTATCTGGAGCCGCCCGGGCGCTGTTTCGCCCGTGAAGGATACCCGGAAATACATAATTACCGCACCCTCGGCCGGCAAGACTTTCATCGATGTCGAGATCACTATGCATACTCTGATGGATGTCAGGATTAAGAAAACCAACCATTCACTGTTCAGCGCCAGGCTGGCCGCCGATATCTCGGTTACCAACGGAGGGACAATGATTAATGCCGAGGGCGATATGAACGAGAAGGACACTTTCGGAAAGAGATCGCCGTGGATAGACTTCAGCGGCTCAAGAGGAAACAACGTTGAAGGACTGGCTATACTCCAGCATCCTTCAAATCCCTGGTTCCCTGCCCCATGGTTTACACGCGATTACGGATTCATATCCCCGACACCGATGTACTGGCCCGAAAACGGTGAAGAAACTTTCCTGAAAGATGGAAGTAAACTGGTGCTCAAGTACAGGGTAATAGTCCATTCAGGCGACCACAAACAGGCTGATATAGCCGGAGAGTATAAAAAATACATTTCGGGGACGTTATAACATTGTTATAACATCATTTTGGGCGCCATTTTGAGCTTGCAGGCGGGAGATCATAGCTGCCGGCGTCGGGGTTTCCCGTAAAGGCATTCTGTCCTGTGGCACAAACTGCAGGGATAAGGATCAAAAATTACATCCCTGCCAATGCCAATCATCCCGCTTACCGATTTCTCCGGACTCATGAGAGCGGAATCGTTAAGACTTACACCGCACGAATTATCAGGCATCAGCGCGAACAAGGCATGCTGATCCGATACATCCCAGCCGCAGTATCCCGGACTGTAGCGGTTTGTAATATTCATGTCCGTGAGTTCAGCCGCTTTTCGCACTTTATCATGTACCAGCCGCGCCGCGCCTTCCGCGACCGCGCTGCCTATGATATCGTAAATACAGCATGCCAGGGGATCGCCGTCCTCCATTGCCTGGCGCGCGAGTTTTTCAACTTCAGGACCCGCGGTACAGATAAAGACGGCAATTGATTCTGCTTTACCAAACTGCTTGTAAACAATGTCGTTCAGCCTGAAAACAGCAGTGTTCAGCGTGAGGGTTTTTGCTTTGTCATTCCATTCCGCCGCATGAAAAATCCTGTACTCAGCCTTTACCGGGCAAACCCGTGATGCATTGCCGAGCAGTTCACTAATCAGGTCAGAAAATACATTGTACAGATTACCATCCCCGTAACAGAGAAGGCGCCCGATACTTGCCGCATCGATTTCCAGATCATGAAAATCAAATTCAAATGAGTTCATAATTACCGATCAGGTCCCGCTTCAATTACCGATCAAATCCCGCTTTAATTATCGATCGAGTCCCGCTTCGCGAACTATCCTTCCAATAATGTCTTCTCCTCCAAGTGTCATCAGATGAATACCGCTGATTCCCTTTTTCCGTCTCAGTGAAGCGATCAGCTCCAGGACAATGGCTATTCCTTCTTCCCTGGCTCCATCGCCAGCCTTTTCCATCCTACTGAGGATTTTCCCGGGAAGATAGACTCCCGGCACTTTTTCGTGAAGATAAAGCGCTGTGTTATAGCTTTTCAGCGGGGCCAGCCCTGCCAGGATACTTACCTTGCCAAGGACATTTCGCTTGTCGAGTTGTTCGAGCCAGGGATCAAGTTGCTCCGCGTCGAAGATGATATTGGTTTGAAAAAACTGTGCTCCGGCGTTCACTTTTTTCTGGTCCCTTATTGCCTGGAGTTCAGGATCGAGGGCGCCGGGTGTGGTGGCTGCCCCGAGAAAGTAGCGTGGCGGATGCTTCATCTTTCTTCCGTCGAGATAAATGCCCTCATCTCTCATTCTCCTGAGTATCCAAAGCATCTGGACCGCGTCGAGGTCATACATGTTCATATCGCTGATAGGGGGATTTCCGATCAGCGGACTGTCGCCGCTAATACATAGTATATTCCTGATACCGAACTGGCCCGCCCCAACGGCATCGCCCTGAAGTGACAGGCGTGTTGAATCGCGGGCTGAAATCTGAAAGACCGGTTCGGCATTAAGGTCGGCTGCCACCTTGCAGCAGGCCAGAGCCGACATCCTTGGTATAGCCGATGAAGCGTCGGTGAAATTTATAGCCTGCACGTGAGGCTTGACCTTTTCAATGTCGTCTCTGAGCTTTCCGGTATCTGAACTCAGTGGCGGCGTGATTTCCGTGGCAACGACAAAACGGCCTTCCCTCAGGGATCTCTCCAGTTCCGATGCCGGTTCGGTGTATGCTGCCGGATGGTATTCCCGGTCGCCGTTCCACCATGCCGGCTGCCGTATCGTCATGAAAACCGAATCCCACACCTGGTTCCTGTACTCCCTGTCGCGCGAAAACAGGGAACCGAAGAATCTTCCGATACCAACTTTTCCTATCTGGCTGATCACTTCCGCCCAGGTTTCACCACCCGTCCTGCTCCAGTCGAGCGGAGGCAGAACCTCGAGAAGGGTATCAGTACGCCCGGTCTTCCTTGCCCTGTTGTAAATGGCATGCCACACGCATCTTCTTGTCGGATCGACATAACAATGGCCATCGGGAGTAACGCCGCCGCAGGGTCCGTTCCTGAGTCCCTTCGGACATTCCATGCAACAGATAAAGGCAGTTTCCTGCAAAAGGCAGTTGCCGCACATCCTGCATCCCCACAATGGGCCCTTAACAATAATCTCAATCTTTTCACGGAAACGTTTCCGGAAAGACTCTTTTCTGAAAGGATAAAAACGAGGTTGCCAACGGCGGGCAGGCTTGATACAGGACATTACAGGACTGTTATTTCAGATTATGATACAGGCTTTCAGGAATTGCGGCTTTGATAGTATTCCACGAACCTGATCGCGAAGTCATCCCTTCCCAAAACGAGATCGGCAGCCCGGGCTGCAGAAGTTATTTTTTCAGGATTTGCAATCGGGCATGTAAGTCCGCGATACACGGCAAGCGTCAGGAAAGCAGTGTTAAGCGACTCCCTGTCGGGAAGGCCGAATGATATGTTGCTGGCGCCCATGGTAATATTCAGACCGAGCTTCATCTTGACGAGCCTTATCGTTTCGAGTGTCACCATGCAGGCCCGCGGATCAGCGCTGACAGCCATAGCGAGAGGATCGGCAATAACATCCTCCTGACTTATCCCGGCTGACACTGCCCTTTCTGCAATCTTTTCAATTATTGCAAGGCGTTTTTCGGGATCGTTCGTAATGCCGTCATCATCCATGCAAAGTCCTATTATGGCTGCTCCATACTCCTTTGCCACCGGGATCAGGGCACTGAGTGATTCTTCCTTACCGTTTACCGAATTGATAAGGCATCTGCCTGATGAAACCCTGAGCGCGGCTTCAATGGCAGCAGGATTCGGGGAATCGAGACACAGCGGAATGTCAAAATTATCCTGTATCGCCGAGACCACTTCGGGAAGAAGCCTGGCATCGTCAACACCCGGGTAGCCGACATTCACGTCGAGCACGTCGGCGCCTGCATTTATCTGACTGGCAGCCAGTTCAAGAACATATGAAAAATCTCCCTCCTGAAGCGTCGAAACAAGTTTCTTCCGACGGGTGGGATTTATCGATTCACCAATGATTACAACAGGGCCTTCGGTGTCTATGACAAGCTCCCTGGTCTTTCCTGATAGTACTGTCTTCATGATTAAACTGCAAACTGTTTCAGATAATTTACTGCCCCCTGGGGATCGGGCGAATAAAAATCGGCTCCTATCTTTTCGCAATATTCCATAGTTACCGGAGCCCCGCCAACAAGAACTTTAACCGGGGGATGCTTTTCCTTTAAAACCTCAACGGTTTTCTTCATATTTTCCATAGTGGTTGTAAGAAGCGCGGAAAGGCCGACAAATGCACCGGGATTGTCCTCAACAGCCTTCAAAAACTTGTCGGTTTTTACATCCACCCCCAGATCGATGATCTCCCATCCCCCGCCCTCTATCATCATCGCGACCAGGTTTTTACCTATGTCGTGCAAATCTCCGGCTACTGTGCCTATTATAAATTTCCCCTTCCGCTTTGTTTCTCCCGACTGAAAAAAAGGCTTAAGATGCTTCATCGAGCTGTTCATCGCCCTGGCGGCCATCAGCATCTGCGGAACATATATCTCCTTCCTGCTGAAACGCTCACCAACAACAGCCATCGCCGGGATCAGCGCTTCGTCAAGTATCCTGGCTGGACTAAGTCCCTCATCAATAGCCTGTTTTGTAAGTTCATCCGCTCCATCACTCCCTCTCATATCCGGAGGATAGGGAGAAGCCTTGTCCGTTTTGCCTGACTCAACACAACGCGCGATCCGGGCCAGTATATCTTCCATAAAACTGCAGTTTGGTGAAATTACAGAGATAAGCTTTAAGTTCTTATCAAACGAAAATAATTAACCAAAATTAACTGATTTATTCTTTTAATGCAACCGATTGCAGATATATTTTTATTAAGTGATTTTACTTTCCCGGGCAGAGTCATCAGTCGTTCCGCGTTGGGAGGCTGGGAGTTTGTTCAGGGCGCAGGGCACAGGGCTTGCAAGTCGTGCAGGTCGTGCAAGCTGAGGAGTGAAACGACGAAGTCCCGCTCCGCGGGATCATGCAAGTCTCATGTAATGAGGCTTTAGCGAAGGTTGTTTCGGAAGAATCCCCTCCTCGGAGGGGTGGGGGTGGGTTTTGGCTCAGAGCACGGGGCACAGGGCACAGGGCTCAGGGCTCAGGGCGAAAGAACGGTACGCGGTAATTAACAGAACAAGCCTGAATTGAATTCTGATTTTTATACAAGTGGTGCTGTAAAAATTATTATCTTGTACTCACAAAACGATAGACATGAAACCCACTTCCATAATTCTCTGTTTGCTCCTTTCAGGAGCTGTTTTTGCCCAGAATCCGCGTACAGGAATATTTGAACGCAGCGCCGATATCGGCAACCCGGCAATTAAGGGCGAAGTGCTTTATAATGCTTCAGATCAGTCGTACTCCCTCAAGGGATCGGGCTATAACATCTGGTTTGAAAGGGATGAGTTCAGCTATGCCTTCAATCAGATCGAGGGTGATTTCATCCTGACAGCTAATTTTCGCTTTGAAGGCACTGGCGGCGATGCTCACAGGAAAACCGGATGGATGGTCAGGGCTTCCGAAGACGAAAACTCTCCTCACATATCTGCAGTGCTGCATGGCGATGGACTGACCGTGATGCAATGGCGCGACTTCAGTGGCGGCGAAATGAAAGACCCTGAGAATCAATCTTTCGCAAAGGGTTCGGGATACGAGATAATCCAGCTTGAACGCGCGGGTGAAGTTTTTTACATGAGGGCAGCGCTTCCCGGAAAACCCTTCGAGGAGATAGGTTCATACCAGATGGCAAACATGCCCGACAGGGTGCTGGCCGGTTTGTTCATCTGCTCCCATAATCCCGAAGTGACAGAGCAGTCAACAGCCTGGAATGTAAGGATCGACAAGCCCGTGGGCAACGATTACAACGCTCAAAGAGACGGAGCAGTGGGATGCCGCCTGGAAACCATGAACGTCTTCGACGGAAAAAGAATGGTTATCTGGGAAAAACAGGGCCGCTTCGAAGCTCCAAACTGGATGCCCGATGGCAAACAATTGCTCTTCAACATGGACGGACTGTTATACAAGATCCCTGTCAGCGGAGGCGAGCCAGTCCAGTTGAACACAGGCACGGTAAGAAGAAACAACAACGACCACGGTATATCCTTCAACGGTAAGCTTTTAGCGATAAGCAGTTCCAAGGATGACGCGGCAGGAAGGGGTTCAGCAGTTTACGTCGTGAAGCTGAAAGGAGGAGAACCCAGGCTTGTCACACCCCAAACACCATCATACTGGCACGGCTGGCATCCGAACAACAAGGAAGTGATCTATGTTGCACAACGCGACGGCAAACCTATATACAACATCTTCAGGAATTCAATAAAGGGAGGAAAGGAAGTAGCACTTACCGATATTTCCGAAGGGGAACATGTTGACGGCTGCGAGTATTCTCCCGACGGGAAATATATATACTACAACGGGAGTCATACCGGAAACATGCAACTGTGGAGAATGAAATCCGACGGAACAGACAGGGAACAACTTACCTTCGATGATTGCAAGAACTGGTTCCCTCATATTTCACCAGACGGTAAATGGATAGCTTATATCGCTTTCCCTCCCGATATCGAGAAGAACAGCCACCCTTCATATAAAAGGGTGACACTGAGACTGATGCCTGCCGACGGGGGAGAACCCAGAGTGATAGCTTACCTGTACGGAGGCCAGGGAACAATAAATGTCCCTTCATGGTCGCCCGACAGTAAGCAGATCGCCTTCGTGAGCAACTCTGGAAACTGAATGTAAGCCCGGAAAGTGATTCCCGGACTTATACAGTCTTACTTTTGACTTTCAGCTTTCAATAATAAGCTTCAGCCTGTCGCATAAATCTTTCAGGCCCTCGGGGGTATTTCCCCCTCCCATTTCTATCGTCAGCCAGCCCTGGTAAGCTGTCTCATCAACAGCTTTCATCACCTCTGTCCAGTTTACGTCCCCGTCACGCAGCTGCACGTTGAACCCGGCCGACTTTCCCTTTTCATCGGCAATCTTGCGGCTGTACTCCTTTATGTGAATCTTGGCTATCCTTTTTCCAAGTATCCTTATCCACTGTTCAGGCCAGCCGTAAGTCAGGATATTACCGCAGTCAAAATAAGCTCCTACATATTCACTCTGGAACTGGTCGACATACCGGGCCATCTCGAGAGGGCTGAGAAGGAAGTTGTTCCAGACATTCTCAATTGCAATCCTCACCCTCAATTTTTCAGCCAGAGGAACAAGCTTTCTGATCTCTGCAGACGACCTGTCCCAGCATTCATCATACCTGACGCTTTCATTTACACGTCCGGGAACCAGCAGAACGGTGTCGGCACCGAATTCGGCTGCATCCTCAAGGGCCAGCTTCATGGCGGCAACTCCCTGCTCCCTGACCTGGGGATCGGGGCTCGACATCAGGTATTTCCAGTGCTGTGAGTTGCAAACACTCGGCACTATAAGGCCTGTCGCGGCGGCAGCCTGCTTTACTTCAGCCCTGTTGAGATGGCTGTCCACCTCCACCCCGTCAAATCCGGCCTGTTTTGCTGCCTGAAACTTTTCCATAATAGTGCTTCCAACCCCTATGCCTCCCCACATCATGGCTTTCTTATGAGTCCTTACCGGAAACGATCCGAACAATGAAGTTCCGGTGACGGGCACAGCAGAGAAAAATGCTGCAGAGATCGCAGCGGTCTTTGTAAATTGCCTTCTGTTCATAATTACATGTTTTCTTTCTTATCTTCCCATGGTCTTACTCCTTAAAGCAGGGCTTTAGCCAAGGTTGGGGGCAGCACCTATAACCGGAGGCGTTTCAGGTATATCAGGCACAGGGCCGAATTCGAAAACCTTCGGTCCGAGCGACAGATCGGAATTCATCAGCTCATCCCAGGTTACATCCTTGCCGGTATAAGCCGACATCCTTCCCATTATGGTAATAAGAGTGGAATTAACCTGAGCTTCTCCGTCATTGACGGTATTTCCGGTCCTGATCCCGGTAACAAGATTGATATGCTCCTGGACAAAGGGATCGGTCACTTTCCATGTTTCATCAGTAGATCCTTCTTCTGGATGAGGATATTTCCATATTTCCTCTCCCTTAAGATTGTATATCATTCCCTTCGCGTTGGCAAATCCATTCGTTCCGACAATAAACTGCTCGGTCAGGTTGCTGCATCCCGTTATCTGACGGGCTGCGCAATGCGTGTGCATCCCGTTGTCGTATACATATTCGACGCTGAAGAAATCGTACTGGTCGCCTGTCACTCTTCTCTGACGACCTCCCCAGCCCATGGCCTTAACGGGATTCTTGCCTATATACCAGTTCATCACATCTACCTCATGGATAAACTGTTCCACTATATGGTCGCCCGAAAGCCAGCAGAAATTTGCCCAGTTGCGGAGCATGTACTCCATATCGGTCCAGCCAGGCTGACGCTGAACCACCCACAAACCGCCTCCGTTGCGGGTTATATGCGCGCTGACTATCTCTCCTATCGCCCCGTTTGCCACCCTGCGCCAGGTCTCGACAAAATCCTTCTGAACACGCCTGATGGTGCCGCTCACCATACAAAGGCCCTTCTCCTGTGCTCTTTTTACAGAGATCATCACTTTGCGGGCTCCAACAGGGTCGACAGCCACCGGCTTCTCCATGAAAATATGCTTGCCTGCATCCACGGCCGCTTCTATATGATAGGGCCTGAAAGCGGGAGGAGTACATAAAAGTACTACATCGACTCCCGAATCGATAACCTTCTGATAGGCGTCAAATCCGATAAAACAGTTCTCGTCTGGGATTTCAACAGCATGATTCGACTTCCTGAGCTGATCCCTGCACTGATCGAGCTTGTCCTTGAATACATCGCCGAGCGCGGTTATTTGCAGGTTGGGCCCTGCATCGAGGAAGTTCACTGCTGCTCCGGTACCTCTTCCCCCGCATCCAATAAGGCCCGCCTTTATCGGATTGCCGTCGGGAGCCCGCGTAAGAAAGGCAGGCAGCTTAATCTCTTTCTTCTTCGCCTGCCCGGAACAGGATGAAACCAGTCCGGCGGAGCCAATAGCGCCTATAGCTGCCATGGAGCTAAGCGAAATAAAACTACGGCGGTCAATACCCTCCCTGCACGTGTCTTTTGGATGTTTTTCTTTTTCCATAGGTCATTGGTAATTAGCATTAAAGATTCATAAACTTCCGGTTCTATACATTCCGGCACCACGTGGAAACTAAGCTGCGTTCCGGTCTGATACCGGAAACATACCAAATCTCTGTCCGGTTTCCGGGCAGAATAATAATATTCATTAATACCGGGCCTGGCTTGCTGTTGCTATCACAAGCAGCAGCAAGCCTGAAGCTGTATGGATCCTAGAAAATATACCTTATAGACAATGCTCCGCCGTCGCCCCAGAAGCCACTGTAGCCGGTGAGGTTGAAGGCAGGCTTCCAGTCAAGACCAATATTTATCGGAACTTCCTCGAAATTATATTCGATACCCAGAACACCGTCGATACCGATCACGGTGTAATTTGTTCCGGGTTCTCCCCACCTGTCTCCTGTATTGTCACCATTCCAGAAACCAATGTGTGCACCGCCTCCAAAATACCAGTTGAGTCTCGAAACATCAAATGCATTATTATGGACTTCATAAAGCCCGGTCAACTCAAACCCCCTCCATCTTGTCGAGAGAATTCCTTCAAAAGCAGACTTCTGACTTACAAAATGCTTTATTGAAAGACCATTTGAAAATCCAAGCCTGAGGCCAACACCGGTATTGTAGTCCTGGGCCGAAGCAAAAGCAGAAAGAAATATTACAAGCGCAAATGTGAGAATGATCTTTTTCATAGCTATTAGTTTTGTGTTAATACCACCACAAATTTAGTAAAACATTTAAATAAAAAAAGGGAAGGATTTACCCCGGATCCTCCCCTCCAAAAGCCCCGGATTATTCATCCGGGAAAGAATGATTAACAAACTAAACTAACTTAAACCAAAGTTAACTTACGAAGAATATATACTTGTAATCCACTCCATTTTCACGAAGCCACCAGCGAAGGGCTTTTGCTATCTTTCTTCTTCTGAGCATTACCGTCCCAAGTTCCTGTGATGATATCCTGTAAATAGTTCTCATAGCTCCGGTTTTTTAATTAGACTTACATGCTGATTTCTTCGATGTAAAAATACAACCCAAAACAAAGCTTGTCAATACGCTAATGCCTGATTAACGGGGTTTTACATGGGATTCCGGAACAGCTTTATCAAGCTAAAAGCAATGCCCGGCAACAAATTCCCCCCTCTCATAAATGAAAATCATAGCTTCGTCAAATCAGTGGCGGAATTTACGAATGAATCGACACAAGCAGCAGTTTTTTCTTTCTCTCTCCCGGTATGTTATTGTATGTCAGGAAAATACTCTCAGGAACAGGAAAAAATCAGAGAAAGCGGAACTTTTGACCAACGGTTGAAATGGAATGATGTAAATTTGCTAAAATCGATGATTTGAGGTCAAACCCGGAGGTTTTTTCTCCTTAATGAGTATCTTGCGACCCCGAAAAAACCGGAAAAGTTGAATTATGCCACTGAATATTTCTGATAATCTGCCGGCTGTAAGGATTCTCGAAAATGAGAATATTTTCGTCATGAAGGAGACCAGGGCAGTCAGCCAGGATATAAGGCCTCTGCGTATTCTGATACTCAACCTTATGCCTGTTAAGATCATAACCGAAACGCAGATCCTGAGACTTCTTTCCAATACACCCCTTCAGGTGGAGATCACGCTTCTCCACTCCAGCATGCACCAATCAAAGAACACCCCTAGAGAGCATCTCGATACTTTCTACAAGACCTTCAACGACATTGCCCATCGCAAGTTTGACGGTCTGATAATCACGGGGGCGCCTATAGAACACCTCGAATTCGAAGAGGTTGATTACTGGCAGGAGATGGTGAAAATAATGAACTGGGCCGATAAGCATATTACCTCCACAATGTTTATCTGCTGGGCATCGCAGGCGGGCCTCTATCATCATTACGGGATACCGAAATACATGATGGATGAGAAAAAATTCGGCGTCTTCAGTCACAGGATCTACAACAGGAAACATGTTCTGACAAGGGGTTTCGATGATGTATTCCTGGCGCCTCACTCGAGATATACAGAAGTAAGAAAAGAGGATATCGAGAAAGTAAATGATCTTGAAATACTTGCCGATTCGGATGAGGCAGGAATATACCTTGTAGCATCACGCGACCTCAAGAGGATTTATATTACCGGGCATTCGGAATATGACCCGCTTACCCTGAAAGCTGAATATGAGAGGGATATAGCAAAGGGGATCGACATTCAAGTTCCAAGGAACTATTTCGTGAATGATGATCCGCGAGCTGAACCGGTCGTGAAATGGAGAAGCCATGCCAGCCTTCTTTTCTCAAACTGGCTTAACTATTGCGTCTACCAGGAAACTCCCTATGTGCTTGATAATGGCAGCAACTAACAGTTGAAAGAAACGGCGTGCGGCGTGCGGCAGGCGGCAGGCGGCTAGCGGCAGGCGGTACGCCCTGGAGAATGAGACAAGGGTCAACATTATTTGCTATTTGCTTGCAGGCTATATGCAACAAGAACGGCGTGGATCGCGATATGCTGCCCAAAATATGTTATAACAATGTTATAACGGAACGGTTCGCGGTTCAAAGTTTAGTCGAAAGTTGAAAGTAAAGCGTTTAGCGTCTTGTCGCATTGGCTATTTACCCCCTTCCCTAACAAGGGGGCTTTACCCCCAACCCCCAAGGGCTTAAAGAACCATGTAATGGTAGTTTTGTAATCTTAAAGGCACAAACTCTCTAGTTGTCAGGGATTTCAAGTCCCCCTCTGGGGGATTTAGGGGTGGATTTGAATTGGGGGCTTTTCCTGCACACTTGAATGACTTGTGCTTTAAGTTCTACGCTCCCCTGCAACCTCCATTGGAAGAAGCTTTTCCCCATTGGGGGAAATTGGAAAGGGGGTAAGTGAATGCAGGGGGATCCCGATAAATATCGGGAGGGAAAGGGGGTAAATGAAAGCAGTGTGAATCCGGGAAAGGGGGTGAGTGAATGCAAGGGGAAACTGGAAAGGGGGTAAGTGAATGCAAGGGGATAACAGAAAATAGGGTAAATGAATAAGGGGGTTCTGAAGTTTTTTTGTAATTATTTAATCACCTGTAGTTCCCTGCCGGTTATACCCCCTTCCCAGCCTTCCCCCAGGGGTGAAGGAGCAAGAGAATTCTGCTAATATTGGGAAGGAATACAAATTGTAATATTTGATATAACAAATTAAGCAGTAATTTTCATAGGAAGAAGCTTTTCCCCCTTGGGGGAAACGGGAAAGGGGGTAAGTGAATGCAAGGGGAAACGGGAAAGGGGGTAAGTGAATGCAAGGGGATCCCGATAAATATCGGGAGGGAAAGGGGGTAAGTGAAACTAAGAGGTTTGAAATTAAGCGTTTAGCTTCATTGTATGAGACCTGCACGACTTGCATGACCTGCGCCCGTGCCGATATGCTGCCCAAAATATGCTGAATTTCAGTTTACAAGATT
>JAXDBC010000005.1:0-11020 GCA_034679225.1 Bacteroidales bacterium
GGCTTCGACTGGATATGGAGAGTTACCTGGAATGGAAAAACAGGATACGGAGTTGATTATCAGTCCGGAACAGCTGATTCAGGGACCGGCCTGAAACTCCTTAAAACCAGCGACGGCATTTCATGGGAAAAGCTTGCTTCATTCAGCATCGGGTCTTTCCCCAATGAGGCAACAATAAGGTTTGACAAAAACGGCAGCATGATGATACTGCTGCGAAGGGAGTCCGGGGCAAACGGAATGCTGGGAATAAGTCAGGCTCCCTACAGTGACTGGAAATGGACCGAACTCGACTACCGCCTGGGAGGTCCTGATTTCCTTGTTCTTAAAAATAATCTGCTGATAGGCACGCGTTTATACAAATCTCCTACAAATTCAACAGTGATATATTTAACCGACAAGCAGGGAAAAGTGAAGAAGACTGTTATGCTCCCAAGCGGAGGCGACACCAGTTACCCCGGAATGCTGATAAGCAAAAAAGATCTCCTGGTATCGTACTATTCCAGTCACGAAGGTAAAAGCCGTATATACCTGGCCAGAATAAAGATGAAAGATCTTCTTGCAAAATAGCAGGAATGATTTCCTCCCTGCCAAAGGGCTGCAGGCAATAAATCATGCTTCCCCGGCATATCCCCTCTAATCGGATTCTACAAGATACTTGTACAACTCGCTCCTTGTTGAAAGGATAATTGTAGTTGTGGTGTCGAATGTCTTCTCAAATGTCTCCATCGATTTTATGAAGCTGTAGAGGTTTCTCGAAGCGGCCGACTGGTTGTAGGCATTCGCGTAGATTGCAGTGGCCCGGGCATCAGCCTGGCCCCTGATCTCCTCGGCTTTCCTGTAGGCTTCAGATTGAATGGCCTTAAGATCCCTTTCCTTTTCACCATTGATCTTTGATGCCTCTCCTGCCCCTTCCGACCTGAACTTCTCCGCGATACGATAACGCTCGCTCTTCATCCTCTCGTGGACCTGGGTTTTGACCTCCTCAACATAATTGAGCCTCTTCAGCCTGACATCAAGAATTATAATTCCAAGATCGATAGCTTTCTCATTTGCCGAATCAAGGATAAGTTTCTGAATATCCAGCCTGCCCGTCGTTATATCAGAAAGAGTGTCGCCCACTTCCTCCCCGATGGAACCCGACGGCGTAGGAACCCGGTTAGTCGAACGGACAACTTCCTCCAGATTATGATTTGCAATATAGTCGCGGGTCTCCCCGTCGAGTATGTCCGACAACCTCGACAAGGCCCCCCTTTCGTCGGTCAGCCTCTTGAAGAACTGCAGCGGATCGGTTATGTGCCAGCGGGCATATGCCTCAACGAAAATAAATTTCTTATCCTTGGTCGGTACCTGATTGGGATCACCATCCCACTCCATGAACCTTTTTTCAAAATAATTAACCTTCTGGATAAACGGGATCTTCAGTTTCAGACCCGGAGTGGTTTTGGGCTCACCAACAGGTTTCCCGAACTGCGTTATAACAACCTGTTCGGTCTCCCTGACCTTGAAAACCGTATTCAGGATAACAATCAGGGCTGCAAGCAATGCCGCTGACAGAATCAGAATCTTAGTGTATTTTGTCATGATAGTCCCTGTTTATTTTTTGTCATACTGCATCTGAAGAAGCGGAAGCACATTGTTCCCCTTCTCATCGGTTATAATCTTGTGCCCCAGCCTGGGAAGCACATTCCCGAGTGTCTCAAGGTAGAGCCTCTTTTTTGTCACTTCCGGAGCCTTGACATACTCCCTGTAAAGGGCATTGAAACGGCTGGTTTCTCCCAGGGCATTGTTCACCCTTTCCGTAGCATAGCCTTCGGCTTTCTGGATAGTCTCATCAGCCTGGCCCCTGGCTCTCGGAATTATCTTGTTATATTCCGATCTTGCCTGGTTTATCATCGTTTCCTTTTCCTGCTGAGCCTGGTTTACTGCATTGAAGGCATCCTTTACCGGATCAGGCGGATTGACATCCTGAAGCACTACCTGCTCGATGGTTATACCAAGCATATACTCCGTGCAAAGCTTCTGCATTTCCTGCTGAACGCTGATGGCTATCTCGGTCCTTCCCACGGTCAGAACCTCATTAACAGTGCGGTCACCTACTATCTGCCTCATGCAGCTTTCCGAAATGTCCCTCATCGTTCTGACCGGGTCGCGTACCTTGAACAGGAAATTGTAGGGATCGTCAACCCTGTACTGGACAACCCATTCTACATCTGCAAGATTGAGATCGCCGGTAAGCATAAGCGACTCATCTGTGGTTCCGGTCTTTGTATATTGCGACTGAATGCCCGTGCTGGTGGTCCGGAAGCCAAACTCCTCCTTTTGCTGGCGTTCCACAGCCACCTTATACACTCTTTCGAGTATGGGCAGCTTCATGTGCAGCCCGGGTTCCTCCGACCTTACATACTTCCCGAAACGGGTGATCACGCCAACCTCTTCGGGCCTTATCTGAAAAAAGGTGGTCCAAAGAAGAATGGCTGCCAGTAATCCCGCAAGGATGTAATTGTAGCCCGCCAGGTACTTTTTCCAGTCGGGCGGAACCCTGTCTTTGTTAAACTGGTTAAACTGATTGTAAGCCATGTCTTGAGTATTTGCTGTTTATACAAAATTAACATTATTCGCCGTTTTTCACCCTCTCCTGCCATCCGGATTAACCGAAAAACTTCATTTTCTGCATTTTTTCATCATCGGAATGCCGGCGTTCGTCAAAAATGGAAGATGTCCGTAAAAAAGCCTTATTCTGATGTATTATCTCTATGATTATCTGTATGTTAAACTATTGGCAAAATGGCATTTCACGGTTTTTCCGGCGTACGGATGTAAATTTCATCCTGCTTTTGACGAATGACTCTATTTTTTATGTAAAGAAGCGGTAGTAATAAATCATCTGTCCGAATCGGATGACAAACAGATGGCTGAACAATCGCATTTGCCCACTAAATGGGCAAATGCTACTTGACAGACATGGTTTTGGTTACTAATTTTACATTAAACAAAAACACAAAAAAATGGCAACTGTTTCGATCCCCGGTAAAGAAGCAACTGTCAGTGAAACCAAAACAATTCACTCGGACAGCAGAAAAAGTACACACGGCATTTCGGGTTTTTTCCCGGCCATTGTCAACATGATAGCAGAAGACGGCGGTAGTTTCTTCAGTTACCTGAAGCAACTGGGCCTTGACAGGGAGAACAATCTGGTTGTTCTTTCTTCGCGACATCACTATTTTTATGATGAGGATGAGCTTAAAAGAGTGAAGACTCTTATCAACCTTAAAAAGCTCAACCAGATAAAGTATCTTGATGAGTTCCTTGGCTCTCTCAGCCAGGTCCTTCCGGAAAACACAAGATTCCTTGGCTGTTTTATCGACAGCTCCTCCGTGGGGGATGCCCTGCTTCATCCAATAAAACTGCTGAAGCAGACCGTAGTCCGCCTCGACCTCCTGGGTGAAAGGATCCTGAACAGGAAAAAGGTTACTGATATAATGGAATCAGCAGGTTTCGGGATTGACAATATGACCGAAAAGAATGGAGTCACATATTTCTGTGCCGTCTCGAAAAACAGGTCGGTCAGGTTGAGGAGAGCATAAGCTGTCGAAGGCAAACCTGATCTTACTGATCATAGCTATTCTCTCGTTCAGCTGCCTCCTTTACCCATACGGGAAGCACTGTTTCAAGAAAGATTTTCTTGTCATCGTTATGCTTCTTCATATCAAGACCGATAAAGTCCTGGGCTTTAGCCTTAGTGCTGATGTCGGGATAGGGAATTTCCCTGTTATATCCGAGAGTCGCCAGCAGTCTGGCAAGTTTTACCCTTGCTTCCTGGGCCACAGCTATTCCTCCTGAGATAAGCCTTCCAAGTTCCACCGGCGAATGGAATGAACTGCCATGCCCGGCAGCGGAGAAATCCCATCTCCACTGAGCCCTGCGGATGTCGGTCAGAATATCTTTCATCTGCTCTTCGCCGGCACCCAGGTCCCAGGCTGTCTTAGCCTCTACATGACACCTGACCAGAAGGGTCTCAAGAATATCCCTGTTTTCAATATGCTTGTCCTGGCGGCTGTAAACATCCCTGATAAGCTCTTCGGTTTCCTCCCTGTGACACACCTGGCATGAATTTGAGATACTGTTCAGGGGACTCTGAAGATGGTGGTCCGTGAATTTTATACCGCCTTCGCTTATAAAAGGCATATGGCAATCGGCACAGGAAACACCCCTGGAAGCATGTATCCCTGTCAGGTAAATTTCATAATCAGGATGCTGGGCCTTGATCATGGGCGCCCTGCTGAGCGCGTGAGTCCAGTCTGAAAATTCAATCTCGTCGTAATATTTTTCAATGTCCTCGGCTGTGGTGCCATTCTTCCACGGGAATACCAGGTACTGTACTCCCTCTATCATATTCTTGTTGAAATAATACTCCACGTGACATTGTGCGCAGACCAGGCTTCGCATTTCCTGATGAGTCGCCTTTGAGATATCCATTCCCCTTGCCTCGAAAGCCTCGATAAGCGCCGGCCGCGATATTCTCAGGTTCATGGTTTTTGAATCGTGGCAGTCGGCACATCCTATAGGATTTACAACTTCCGGCCCCTTCGTATCCCATGTCCCCCTGTAGAACTCAGCCGGCCCTTTCTGGCTTATGAGCCTTGGAACATCCGGACTCTTGCAGGCCCAGCAGGTATTTGGCTGGGGACTGGGAACACCGCCAGTGCGAAGAGTCTTCTGTATATCCTCTATCGCGTAATAATGACCCCTCCCCTGGTTGTAATCCCTCGAAAAAAGATAACCTGCCCACAGAACGACCATCCTGGGTGATTCCTCTAACATATCGACCATTGTACTCCCGTTATACTTGCTTTTGAAAGTAGTATCGGCGGTTTTCAGGTAGCTGTTATACTCCCGGGGAAACAATTCTCCCCACTTACTGTTTCGAGGTTCATTTTCGGAAAAAGTAACCTCCGGAGTGTAGGCAAAAACCGCTTCTGCCCTTCTCTGGACTATTGACGATGCAAGCATCCCCAGAAGAAATACAAGCACCACGGTTGCAATAAATATCAGCCACCCCAAAGCAGGCTTTTCCTTCAGTATTTCCTGAATTGACTTCATATGGATCGGATTATTTGTTTTTAGCTTTAATTGCATTGTTCAACCAGCCGGGTGCCACGGGACCGGGTAGCGGAACCCGCGCATTGGGCACGCTCGAAAGGCTGTTGACACGTCCATGAGGCGTAACGCGATGACATTCGAGACAATCGCGATTGCGCCTGTACTCATTAGTATTCCTGCTGTAATTCATCAGCCTGCTGTCGGTCAGAAGCTCCGAATGACAGCGTATGCAGTTCTGACGGACTACTTTCCTACCGGCCTCCCTGATGTATATAACCTGCGGTTCAAGCCTCAGGGTAAACATCGAAGCATGTCTCAACCCATCCTTCGCCTTGAAGTAATACTTGCTGATGATATTGCCGTGGGGAACATGACAGTCGTTGCAATGTGCCCATTCGCGGTGTGAACTGTGGCTCCAGGTGGCATACTGCGGAGCCATGATATGACAGTTGACACAGGTTTCAGGCTTATCCCCAATGTACGACGAGGCATTTGATATGTGAAAGGAGAAGATCCCGAGACCGGTAAAGACTCCAAGCGCAAGAATAACAGGAAGTTTCCAGTTATCAGGCGGAATAAGTTTTTTAAATAACTGCATCTTCATATATGCAAATATGCGTGGAAATATAGTGAAATAAATCCCACTGTCAAAAAGCGATTTTCAGAAAAAAAGCATACTTTGAACTTTCAACCGATACTCCTTATTAATCAAGAACGAAATGAAAATAATTCAGGCATCACCGCTAAACAGGATCAGCAGCTTCTGCATGCTTGCCGCGCTGATTTTGCTTATCCCCCGGCCGGCTACGGCCCAGATTAAAATATAATGGATTTCAGAGGATGCCCTTCATATCCTCAACCCCCAAATAATTTAAATTAAAACAGGTTTTTTATCAGAAATATTTCATACATTTAGAAGGCAGGGTTTTTTGGCAGATCGTAGAGCAGAAGTTAAGATAGTCCGGTGTTTTTATCCATATAGATTATTTCTTAGTATTCAACAAAAACCTGTTCGTATGAAAAAAATGATTCCTTTGAGCCTGATCATCCTGCTGGCTGTTTCATGCAACCGGCAGCACGTCCATAACCCCAAGGGCGGATGGCAAATGATCCAAATGCAAATGGTCGATAACGGAAAAGTGACCAATTATTTCTCCGACCGCTATGTTGTCAACCAGACTAAAATATGGGACGACAATTATTTCATTTTCGTCGGAAAGTACCAGGTGGACACAGCAACCACCTACCGCTACGGTGTCGGAACATGGACACTGAATGGGAATATCTATGAAGAAACTATCAAGTATCATTTTGACAAAGCCTATGAGGGTACCAAAAACAAAATTTGGCTCGAGTTCAGACAAGATACCATGTTGCATATCTTTCCTGTAAATGATGCAGGTATTCCCAACACGAAACACTGGGTGGAAAAATATGTCAGGCTGAAGTAAAAGAGATAAATGCCTGGCGGTATGTAGATTATAAAAAGCTATAGTCCTCGATAAAAAGATAGCCCGGGTATATCGGACCATCATTGGAGATAAGCGGAGCGGAGAAAATGTGATTTTGCGGAAGCTTCATAATGAGGAAATTAATCCTGAAGCGAAGATTTCCCTTGATGAAGTTATGAATTTGTTGTATCTTTATAAGATGTCCCTGTTCTTTAAAATAAGACAGGTGTACCTTACATTTATCAAAAGTACAAACAAGTATTTATATAATTCAGATCACGTGGGTTCCCCCACTTAAGCGCGCTACCATTAAAATCAATACTATGATGAATATAAAGAATGCAATCATCGTTGCCGGGCTGATTCTGATCCCGTTTCGTAGTTTCGGACAACAGTCCAATGTCAATCTCGATTACAACCCGCAAAAGAATACAGAAGGCCTGATCCCGTTCAGCGCTGCCGTGAATTCGCCCGAGGTACACGACGACAATACAGTTACTTTTCGTCTGAGGGCGCCCAATGCACAAAAGGTTGTTCTGCCCTCCGGGGCAATACACACCGCCAATGGCCTGGGCAGGGAAGCTCTCCCGTTCACAAAAGGAGAAGACGGCATCTGGACACTTACAATCGGGCCGCTCAAACCCGATATGTATGCCTATCATTTCAATGTCGACGGAGTACAGATTGCAGACCCCGGCAACACTTACGCCGCCTTTACGGCCATGCCGCCCTACAGCGAGTTGATTATACATGGCGACGGACCGGCCTATTACGATGCACGAAATGTCCCCCACGGAACCGTAACCCGGCATGTTTACCACTCGGATGTGACAAAAGGGGAACGCGAACTTTATGTTTACACCCCGCCCGCGTATAATCCCAAGAAAAAATATCCGGTTTTATACTTGCTGGGCGGAAGTGGCGAACTACCGTCAAACTGGGTTTTCGACGGAAGGGTGAATTTTATCATGGATAACCTCCTGGCCGAAGGAAAAGCTGTGCCAATGATCATTGCAATTCCCAATAACCAGGTAATTCACCGGAATCATCCAAAGCACACCGAACTGACTTTCGATATCTTTGAAAAAGAGATGCGGAATCATGTGATTCCACTTGTCGACCAGGCTTACAGCACTATCAGGTCACCAAAAGGCAGGGCCATTTCAGGTTTGTCAATGGGAGGCCGTCACAGCATGTTTGTAGGTTTCCGTTCGCTCGACCTGTTTGCAAACTTCGGCATCCTCAGTGCCGGCGATACCAATGCAGAAACTTCGCTGGCTCAGTTTTTAAACAATCCCAAAGTCAATGAAAAGGTAGATTACCTTTTTGTCGGCCAGGGGACTGAGGAAGCCTCAGGTTCTATGGGACTAAGGTGTGTGGCTCTTCATGAGGCCCTGGAAAAACATAATATTGAACATGAATATTATACGGGCGGCCATGGCGGTCACGACTGGGCTACCTGGCGGCACCTGCTGTACTACAGGTTCCTTCCAAATTTGTGGAAATAAATCAGGGTTCACCCGCTTGAGCGGGTATCATTATAATCAAAATTATATCAGGTTCAAAATGCCTCATGAATCCTGACAGAACTTCCTGATCCCTGATCCCGGAGCCAGAATTGAGACTTCTTTTAGTCTATATCCGGTATATTGCCAATAAGCATTAATGAAGTTAGTTTTGATGGCTTTCTGATGAAGGTAATTTTCTTTATATTCGTTTTTACTATAAATGACATTATTTAAACAAATCAAAAAAATGAAGATAAAATATTTGTTCCTGAATCTCTGTCTGTTGGCAGTGTTATGTTTTTCCAATGTCTCTGCACAGCAAAAGAAACCACGTATAGGAATTGCCGGAATACAGATTGAAAACAGCGTTTTTATGCCCAACCGGCAGGCTATAGTAGGCAGGCCGATTTCGTTGCCGTCCTATCTGAGTGAGGATTCCGTTATGGGTCAGTCTGCAATCTGGCTTCCTTCTTTAATCGGTGGAGGCAGCGGACGCGGGCCGGTAACCAAAGAATCATTTGAAGCTTTTGTTGAGAGCGCACTTGAGATTATCCGGAATAACATGCCTTATGATGCATTCTGGTTTTACAATCACGGGGCTTGCAGTGTTGATGGTGTTGATGATCCGGAGGGGGAATTTATGGAGAGAGTTAGGGCTATAATAGGTAATGATGCCCTTGTTACAACAACCATGGACCTCCACGGAAATGTCTCCTGGCGTGTGGCTCTATACTCTGACCTTATTACCACATTCCGTACAGCTCCTCATGATGATGCTTTTCAATCACATCGCCGTGGCGTGGTTAATCTGCTTGATCGATTATCGTCCGGAAAGGGACGTCCGGCCTATAAAGCCTGGGTGGCAGTCCCGGTTCTTCTCTCCGGTGAGTGGACAAGTACCCGGGTGGAACCTGCCAAATCACTCTACGCGATGGTTCCTGAAGTGGAGGCCATGCCCGGTGTATTGGATGCCGGTATCTGGATAGGCTATGTATGGGGAGACGAGAGACGTAATCAGGGTGTGGTTATGGTAGTAGGTGACGATAAAGCACAGGTGGAAAGCGGTGCAAAAAAGCTTGCCCAGAGATTCTGGGATGTACGCCGGCAATTCAGCCTGGAAGCGCCGGGATATCCTCTCGAAGAATGTCTTGATCTGGCTATTGCCAGTAAGAAAAAACCTTTCCTGATCAGCGATATGGGCGACAATCCCGGTGGCGGCGGTTCCGGCGAGGTGACATGGACCCTGGCAAGGGTATTGAAACGGCCGGAATTTAAGTCTCCAAAGGGGAAAAGCCTGCTTTATTGCTCTATTCCGGGAAGCGAAATGGTGGAAGCCGCCCGAAAAGCCGGAGTTGGTGGCCAGACTGAAGCTTATGTAGGGGCAATGACAGATAATTCATATGAACCTCCTATTCTTTTATCAGGAACAGTAATATATGTCAGCCCTGTTCAGGAGAACGACCAGCAATCACCCCAGTACCGGAGGCTTCCCGACATAGCAATTATTAAAACGGGAAGCATATACGTGGTCGTGGGAACATCTTCACCCACACCAAACCTGGCAGGTACAGGAATCGATCCTAAGAAAATGGATATCATTATGGTAAAGCAGGGTTATCTTGTGAAACAGTGGTATGATATGCAGGCCGATTGGGTGATGGCTCAGACTCGGGGAAGCGTTGATCAGGATTTTAAAAGCCTCCCCTATAAACGTGTTGTAAGGCCTATCTTTCCACTGGATCCCGACATGCCGGATCCGGAACTGAATGTTATAATGGTACCATCCGCAAAACAGATGTACGGCAGATAAAAGCATTCAGCTAAATTTTTTAAAATCAATTCAAAATGATAAGAACAATAATGTTTCTTGTTGTTTGTCTGGATTGTATGCAACATCCGCAAATGATGCTCTGCCGGTTAAATAAGATCTTTGACCCGGAAGTTTAATGAGCAGACAGATTTTCTTTTATAAATGATGATTTGGAGAGACAACCTTTCAGGCTGTCTCTCGTCTTATAGTCAAAACAACCCACTGAACATCGAGGAGAAATATGAAACAAACCACGGATGGCACCCCAGGCTATTATTGACGCCCAGGATATAAGGCTTCCTTGGCGGCAGAATCACAAGAGGTGAGTCATAGTGTTAATTTTATAATAAGATATAAAGGAGATTAATAGAAAACGGTAAATTCAAAACTTTCTCCTGCACAGCTCATGTGAAAAAAGATGGTAACAGAGGATATATATGAAAGCAAGAATATAATAATATGAGATTTAGACATTTGACTCTGATCATTTTATTGATCAGCTTGCCGGCATGCCGGGATCAGAAGAAAATTATTATAAGGGGGGAAATAACAGGAGAGATACCGGAGAAACTGGAATACACGGTACCGGTACATGGCGTTTGTAATTATGGTTTTAAAGATTTTGTTCAGCCCGATTCACTTGGGAAATTCAAAATTGAAATCGAAACCGAAGAAGAAGTGTTTATCAAATTGATGATAAACAATGTACAGGGGACATTGATTTCCGAACCGGGGAAATCATATAATGTTCGTCTTGATTTGAATAATAAAGAAACACCATTTTCTGTAAGCGGAAAATATTCTTCGGTTCAGGAAGCCTACAATAAGCTGCCCTCACCTGTTCATATTCAGATAGGAGCCGGTGAGTTTCTTCGTGATACTCTGGCTGTTGACACTGCTAAAGGGAATCGCGAAAACATTGCCTGGGAATACGGAGTGATTGAAACACATATGTATTGTAAACACAAACACTTATGTATATAATTCTCAAACATGTGGGTTCCCCCGCTTGAGCGGGACAGGTATCATACTATTAAAGTTAAAACTATATTACGATGAAAAAAAATATATTTGTAATCATCCTGTTGGCTTTCCCTTTTACAACCGTTCTGCCACAGACTGATATTAATAAGCCTTCCCGAAGGCAATCC
>JAXDBC010000006.1:0-39134 GCA_034679225.1 Bacteroidales bacterium
TGGATGATAAGCTCTCGATCAGGGTTAATATAGCCGACAGGTATTATCCATTGAAGGTGGAAAGGGAAAATGAGGAAAGGATCAGAAAGGCTGCCAGGATGATTAACGAGAAGGTGCTGCAATACAAGCAGCGCTACTCAAACAAGGATGTTCAGGATTATTTGGCAATGGCCTCTCTGCAATATGTGATCAAGCTGGATGAATACGAAGAAAAGCTGGTCACGGACGACATTCCGGAAGCCCTGAGGGAACTGGCAAGGAAAATTGATGATGTTCTGGTAGAAAAAGAGTAACAGCGTTCTTTCAAATAGCAAAACTTATTGCCCGCATTGTTTCTTTATTCATTTTGTGAAACTCAACACTTAAAACTTTGGAGTCATCCTTAGTGCAGTAAGAACAGGCCTCATCCCGGTTCGCCGGGAATCTGCCTTCGGGCAGGTCAGTGGACGTTCGCGCTGTATTAGAGGCTCCAGCCATGTAGATATGGGGTTTTATAAAAGTTGAAGAGACTTTGCGGGTTTTTTTATGCATAACTTAACACACATTATATGACACTGACTATAATACTGGCAGCTGCCGGTCTGGTAATAGGCTTTGCCGCCTCTTACCTGCTTTGGCAGCAGGCTCTCAAAAACAAGAGCAAAAAAATCATCAGCGAAGCGGAAACAGAAGCTGAAGTGATCAAAAAGGAAAAGATACTTCAGGCGAAGGAAAGGTTTCTTCAGCTTAAGGCTGAACACGAGAAGGTAATCAACGAGAAAAACAACAAGATAAATCAGGCTGAAAACCGGATAAAACAAAAGGAACTGACCTTATCGCAGAAGATAGAGGAAACTCAGCGGAAGAGGAATGAGGCAGACATAATCAGGGAAAACCTGACATCTCAGATTGAAATAGTTGAGAAGAAGCAGGAAGAGCTTTCCCGGCTTCACCGTCAGCAGGTAGACAAGCTTGAGGCTATTTCAGGTCTCTCGGCTGAAGAGGCAAAGAACCAGCTTATAGAATCACTTAAGGAAGAAGCCAAGACCGGGGCAATGTCGTACGTCAATGAGATTCTCGACGAAGCCAAGATGACAGCCAACAAGGAGGCAAAGAGAATTGTCCTTCAGACTATCCAGAGAGTGGCCGCCGAAAATGCAATAGAGAATGCTGTTACGGTATTCCACATCGAGTCCGACGAAATGAAGGGCAGGATAATCGGCCGTGAAGGCAGAAATATCAGGGCGCTTGAAGCTGCCACTGGAGTGGAAATCATAGTTGACGATACACCCGAGGCCATAGTCCTTTCAGCATTTGATCCTATCCGCAGGGAGGTTGCCAGGCTGGCGCTTCACCAGCTTGTGACCGACGGAAGGATCCACCCTGCCAGGATTGAGGAGATTGTAGACAAGACAAGGAAGCAGGTTGAAGAGGAAATACTTGAGGTCGGAAAAAGAACCACGATCGACCTGGGTATCCATGGACTTCATCCAGAACTTATACGGCTTGTAGGTAAAATGAAATACAGGTCATCCTATGGACAGAACCTGCTTATGCACTCGAGGGAAGTTGCTAACCTTTCAGCTATAATGGCTGCTGAGCTCGGGCTCAACCCCAAGTTTGCCAAGAGGGCCGGGCTGCTTCATGATATCGGCAAGGTGCCTGATGATGAACCTGAGCTGCCGCATGCAATCCTGGGAATGAAGCTTGCTGAGAAGTACAAGGAAAAGCCTGAGATTTGCAACGCTATCGGTGCACATCATGATGAGACTGAGATGACAACCCTCATAGCTCCTATAGTGCAGGTTTGTGACGCCATTTCGGGTGCCAGGCCGGGAGCCCGCCGTGAGGTTGTGGAATCATACATCAAGAGACTTAAGGAACTCGAATCAGTGGCTCTTCAGTACCCTGGAGTAATGAAGACTTATGCCATCCAGGCCGGGCGTGAACTGAGAGTGATAGTGGGAGCAGAGAAAGTAAGTGACAAGGAGGCCGAAAACCTATCCTTTGAGATCGCGAGGAAGATCCAGACTGACATGACTTATCCCGGACAGATTAAAATTACTGTTATCCGCGAAACACGGGCGGTTAACTACGCCAAGTAAATTAAAAGCTATAAACTTCTTTTCCAGGCTATAATGTCAACTATCAAACTGCTGAACATTGTAGGCGCGAGACCTCAGATAATAAAGTCATCAGCAATAAACAGAACCATCCGGACTGGTTTTTCTGACCGGATTACTGAGTTCACGGTGCACACAGGTCAGCATTACGACAAGGAAATGTCGGATGTGTTTTTCGATGAACTCGAAATACCCAAGCCTGACTTCAACCTTGGTGTCGGGTCGGCACGGCATGGCCGTCAGACCGCAGCCATGATCGCGGGAATAGAGGATGTTCTTATTGAAGAGAAACCAGACGGAGTTTTGCTTTACGGCGATACCAATTCGACACTGGCAGGAGCAGTTGCGGCCTCCAAGCAGCGTTTCCCGATTGTTCATATCGAGGCGGGGCTCAGGTCGTTCAATAAAACCATGCCTGAGGAGATAAACAGGATAGTGTGCGACCATGTATCAACATTGCTATTTGCACCGACCAATGCCGCCTTCAAGAACCTGATGCATGAGGGTTTCAGCCCGGAGAACAGTCCGCCCTATACCATCGATAACCCCAAGATCTATATCACAGGGGATATCATGTACGACAACTCCCTGTATTTTGCAGAAATGGCCGAGCGCAAGAAAGCAGGGCTTCTTGAATCTCTGGCAATAGAAAGGAACAACTTTGTGCTTGCCACCATTCACAGGGATATAAATACTGACGATGCCGGAAGACTGGAGAGAATCATGTCAACTGTCAAAGGTCTGGCCGAAGATTACAGGATTCCTTTCGTAATCCCCTTTCATCCGCGTACCATGAAATCGCTGAAATCGGCTCTGGTCAGTCTTCTTGCCGATCTTCGGAAATCGCAATACATAAGGATCATACCGCCGGTATCATATCTCACCATGACATTTCTCGAAAAGAACTGCTTAATGATAATGACCGACTCCGGCGGAGTCCAGAAGGAATCCCATTTCTTCAGAAAGCCCTGTATCGTTCTCCGGAAGGAAACTGAATGGATTGAACTGGTGGCAAACGGCACCGTGATACTTGCTGATGCAGATCCGTCATTGATCCATAATGCTTTTGAGGGATTTGTTCAGCCAGACATCAATCTTGATTACCCCGGCTTCTATGGTGATGGCAAAACCTCTGAATTTATTCTCAGGGAAATACTGATGCTGTTTGAAAACTGATTTCAGGTTTAAGGAGAAATAAATACCGGCTCTGACCGTTCTTTTCTAAACATATCCCAATGAATCGAAAGTTAAGCGGCCATAAGGTACTGGTAACCGGCGGCGCCGGATTTATCGGATCAAATCTTGTTGAATCCCTTCTGACATCAGGTAATTCAGTTGTATGCCTTGACAATTTCTCAACCGGAAAGAGAGAGAATATTGCCCCCTTCTCAGGCAATCCCCGTTTTGAGCTCATTGAAGGAGACATCCGAAACTATTCCGACTGTGAAAAGTCGGTTCAGGGTGTGGATTACGTGTTTCACCAGGCTGCTCTCGGCTCAGTACCGCGGTCAATTAAAGATCCGGTTACTTCCACCGATGTCAACATCGGAGGTTTTGTAAAGATGCTGAATGCTTCGAAGGAAGCAGGAGTTAAAAGATTTATCTATGCCGCCAGCTCTTCAACATACGGCGATCATCCCGGATTGCCAAAGGTAGAGGACAGGATAGGTAAACCTCTTTCTCCCTATGCTATTACAAAATATGTTGATGAGCTGTATGCTGCTAATTTTGCCTCCACTTACGGTGCCGAATCAATCGGACTTCGGTATTTCAACGTTTTTGGCAGGCGGCAGGATCCCATGGGAGCATATGCCGCGGTGATCCCGCTCTTTGTAAAAAAACTAATAAACCATGAGGTGCCGGTTATAAACGGTGACGGCACATATTCACGAGATTTTACATTTATTGACAATGTAGTTCAGGCAAATCATCTTGCCGCTCTTGCAAGTGATCCCGGAGCAGTCAATCAGGTTTACAATGTTGCCCATGGAGAACAGACAACTCTGAATGAACTGTTTGATATTATTAAACATCTGATCGGACGCTATGACAGGGAAGTCATGAAAATCAGCCCGCGATACGGCCCGGTAAGGGCAGGCGACATAGCCCATTCGCTGGCATCAATAGAAAAAGCAAAAAGGTTGCTTGGATACAAACCCACGCATACGGTGAGGCAGGGTTTGGAGGAAGCTATTGACTGGTACAGGACTAATTTGTAGCAATTGTCAGATCTTCCTTTCGTCAGATTATTTTCAAAACCGTTTCGGCGAGATTCATAATTGCCGGCTTGTAGTCATTGATGAATTCACCCGTTACGCGGTTCCCTATAACAAGACAAACAGTGAGTGCCTTGTGCCCAAGAAGCCCTGAGAGGCCGTAAATAGCCGAACTTTCCATTTCGTAGTTGCATATTTTCCTTCCGCGGAACGAGAATTCAGCAAGTTTGCCATTGATCTCGCTATCGAAGGTCCCGATCCTGAGTTTCCGGCCCTGCGGCCCGTAAAAGCCCGGTGCTGAAATGGTAATTCCTCTGACGAAGTTCCCGGCACTGAACATTCCGGCAAGCTCCCTGCTTGCATTTACTGCATACGGGAAGGCCAGGGTATCGGGCCACTCAAGATACTCCGCCATCACGGATGAAAGTACATTGTCGAGGAGCCAGTCGTATCCTTCATAAAAATGTATCAGGCCGTCAAAGCCAACGGCAGTTTCCGTAAGAACATACGATCCGGCGGGAACATCTTCCCTGATTCCTCCCGATGTGCCGATTCTGACTATGGTAAGAGATACAGTATCCTGTTTCTGTTCACCAGTGGCAAGATCGATATTAACAAGGGCATCGAGTTCATTGATCAGGATGTCAACATTATCCGTTCCAATACCTGAGGATATAATGCTTACTTCAGTTCCCCCCGCGAATCCGGTGACTGTTTTGAATTCCCTGTTCTCCTTTCTTACTCTTATATCGGTAAGGAGGGACGACAGCATGTCAACCCGTCCGGGGTCACCCACAACTATTATTTTGTCGGCAATGTCGCCGGGAAGAAGATTCAGATGGAAGATACTTCCGTCATGGTTTGTTATCAGTTCGGTCTTCTTTTTCATCAGTACATAATTTTTATTTCAATGGTCTGATAGCCTGCCCCGCTCAAGCGGGGGAACCCACATGTATGAGAATTATATACATAAGTGTTCGTGTATACAATACATGTGGGTTTCATCGTAAAAAATAAAAACCAAAGATAACAAATCCTGTACAAACGTTTTACTGATAATACTCCATTATCCGGCCTGATATCAGCATAAGAGAAATTTCAGCAAGTTTTGCCTGATATTGTACTGTAAGAAGTTGTTCGCGGGCATCCAGAAGGCTTTTCTGCACTTCTCTCAGATCAATCCCCGATAAACTTCCCAGCTTGTATCTTTCCATTGCAATCTCAAGATTTTCACTTGCTGTCTGCAGGTTCTGCTTTTCGAGTGTGATCAGGCGCAGGTAGTTGCTGTAGGCGCTGTAAATAGTGATAAGATCAGCTCTGACACCCTGTTCTATTTCCTGGTACCTCAATTCCCTGTTGCGTATTTCTATTTCGGCATTTTTCAGGCTCCTTCTCTGGTTCAGGCCGTCGAAAATATTCATTCCAAGGGTTAATCCGTAGTTCATCCCGCTGGTGTTCATACGGTTAGTAGTTCCGGATGAATAATTATTCAGGGTAGTTGAGTATCCTGATGACAGATTAAGGTAGGGATAACTTCTTGATGCAACCAGCTTCCTGTCGTATTCGGAAATGGTTTTGTTCTTTGATGCGATCTTGAGACTGGTGTTATTGCTGAGTGTTTCATCAAGCAGTTTCTCGAAAAGCAGGTCAGGATTTACTGTAATTGTTGTGTCTTGAGTGCTGAACAACTGGCTCAGATCATCTACTGCCATCAGTTCGTTAATGCGTACCTGGGCTGCCCTGACCACTTCATTCTGTCGTGAAACCCTTGAACTGTCGGAGTTGAGATAGACCCGAGACTGTAAAACCTGAAGCTTGGAACTGGATCCGAGGAGATAGCGGTCCTCATCAATCCTGAGTCTTTCTTTGGAAAGCGTGATCGCGTATCGCAGGTTATTAAGAAGCATTGTCTGCTCTACATAATTGTAATATGCTGATATTATGTCAGCAACCAGGTTTTCGACCGAGAACTGGGTATTGAGTTCTCCAATCTGTTTCAGTTCATCAAGCTTCCTGTATGTTGTCCTGACGTTGAAGCCATTGAATATTGTCATACCCATCGATAGCCCGGCATTGGCTGTTGTTGTGTGATCGCCGCTCGTACTGCTTATGGTTCCGTCAGTGTTTTCCCGTCTTGTATTGTTGATATTTCCACCGTATCGCCCCGACAGGTCGAGGGAAGGAAGATATCCTGCATTTCCGAGGGTGAAGTTGTTTCTGGCCACCTCTTCACTGTTTCTGGAAATGAGCAGGGAATAGTTCCTCTCCAGACCGATGCTGATACAATCGTTCAGGTCGAGAATGATCTGGGCATTGGAATTAATGCTGACTGTCAGGAACAGCAGACTGGGCAACAGCAGCTTTAGTTTCATCATCATTATTATTTGTTTCGGTTGAGATGTAGGTATAAATTGCAGGCACTACGAAGAGTGTAAGGAATGTTGAAAACAGCATTCCTCCCACAACTGTAATACCCATGGCGACACGGCTCTGTGCACCATCGCCCAGACCAAGGGCAAGTGGCAGAAGTCCGAATATGGTCGCGAGGCTTGTCATGAGTATAGGACGGAACCTTGATGCAGCCGCGCTTTTAATTGCATCGACTACGTTAAGACCGGCTGCTTTTCTCTGGTTTGCGAACTCAACAAGCAATATTCCGTTCTTTGAGACCAGTCCTATAAGCATAATCAATCCGATCTGGCTGAATATGTTCATGGTGACATTGAAGTACCACATGAAGATAAGTGCCCCTGTGAGGGCAAGCGGAACGGTCATCATTACAATGAATGGGTCCTTGAAGCTTTCGAACTGGGCTGCAAGAACAAGGAAGATAAGGATCAGGGCAAGCATGAATGCGAACAGAAGGCTTGAAGAACTTTCCATATAGTCCTTCGAATCACCTGCAAGAGCCGTTCTGAATGAATCATCAAGCACTTCCGAAGCGATCCTGTCCATTTCATCAATCCCTTCACTAATTGTTTTTCCTTTTGTCAATCCGGCTGAAACAGTAGCTGCCACGAACCTGTTATAGCGGTAAAGTTGCGGGGGAGCGGTTTCTTCCGACAGGGTTACAAGGTTGTCGAATTGTATCATTTCACCCTTGTTGCTCCTTACATACAGTGATTTAAGATCAAGCGGCTTGTTCCTGTTTTCGCGGGCCAATTCGCCCAGTATCTGGTATTGTTTTCCGTTCATGAAGAA
Source organism: Bacteroidales bacterium (assembly GCA_034679225.1). Taxonomy (GTDB): domain Bacteria; phylum Bacteroidota; class Bacteroidia; order Bacteroidales; family VadinHA17; genus LD21. The sequence goes on from JAXDBC010000006.1 coordinate 7,520, forward strand.
GTAACCGAACCTTTGGCCGCTTAGTGCAAGCTGTAGTGTCTGTCCGATGTTCTGCGTCGAAACACCAAGTGTGATGGCTTTTTCCCTGTTAATATGAACCCTTAATTCAGGTTTGGTGAATTTGAGGTTAACGTCTGCCATCTGAAGCACCTCGCTGTCGTTCACCTTGTTCATGAACAGAGGTATCACTTCCCTTAGTTTTTCGATATCAGTTGCCTGAAGAACGTACTGAACCGGCATTCCCATACGCCTCTGGCCGAAGGTGGACTGCTGCTGGACGAAAGCCCTTGCCTTGGTTTTGCTTCTTACATCAATTGACAGCTGGTCGGCAATTTCCTGCTGCGATCTGCTTCTTTCATCAGGTTTCACGAGGTTGATCCTGACATTCCCAAAAGTGCCGCCACGGACCTGGGTGGTGTAGGATATCCTTTCTGGAACCCTTTCTTCAACCAGGTTGGCCAGGTCGTCAACATAGGCAAGCATGTATTCATATGTTGCACCCTCTGTGGCAGATGTGTTTATTGTAATCTGCGACCTATCCTCAAGAGGCGCCATTTCGCCTGGGATTGTCATCCAGAGTAGTCCGATCATCCCAATTGATATCGCGAGAATAATCAGTGCATATTTTCGATTCTTAAGGAAAGTCTCAAGATTATTCCTGTACCATTCATTCATTCCTTTGAAGAAAGGTTCTGTCTTTCTGTATATCCATGTTTGGCTCTTCTCACGCCTCAGAAGCTTTGTCGACACCATGGGTGTCAGCGACAGCGCCAGAAACGCTGATATTGTAACGGTTCCGGCCATAACAATACCGAACTCCCTGAAGAGGCGCCCTGTGATACCCTCGAGAAAAACAATTGGAAAAAATACAGAAACAAGTGTGATGGTAGTCGAAATGATAGCAAAATAAATTTCCTTGGAACCTGCAAGTCCGGCTTCAATTGGAGACATACCTGCTTCGACCTTGACAAATATATTTTCCATCACCACTATGGCATCATCCACAACAATTCCGATAGCAAGCACAATGGCAAGCAGGGTGAGGACATTTATCGAGAAACCGGCCAGGTACATTATGAAAAATGCCCCGACCAGAGAGACTGGTATGACCAGGATTGGGATGATTGTTGCCCTCCAGCTTCTGAGGAAGAAATAGATAATTAATACAACCAGACCGAAAGCGATAAAAATGGTATCCCTGACTTCCCTTATTGAGGAACGGATATAATCCGTATTGTCGTAGTTCACATTTACCTGGACATCGGCAGGAAGATCCTTTCTTATATATTCAAGTCTTCTGTAAATTTCATCAACTATTTCGATATGATTTGATCCCGGCTGGGGTACAACGGCTAACATGGCCATGGGCACACCATTCTGTTTAAGGATTCCTCTTATGTCCTCAGGTCCCAGTTCAGCTCTTCCAACATCCTGAAAACGGACTATCTGGTCACCGGTTTGCTTAATTATAAGTTCATTGAACTGCTTTGGTGTTGTCAACAGTCCCATTGTCCTGATGGTAAGCTGGGTTGTTGTTCCCTCGATGGCCCCGGATGGAAGCTCAACGTTCTCACGCGAGATTGCATCCCTTACATCCATTGGGGTAAGTCCGTAGCCAGCCAGTTTGACAGGGTCGATCCATAGCCTCATCGAATATCTTTTTTCACCAAAGATGTTTATGGCGCTTACTCCTGAAACAGTCTGGAGCTGTTCCTTTAGAGTCAGATCTGCAATCTCGGAAAGCTGAAGAAGGGACCTCTTGCTGCTTTCCACTGTCAGGAACAGAATTGGGTTTGCATCAGCATCGGCTTTGGTGACGGTGGGAGGGTCGCAGTCGCGTGGTAACCTTCTCTGGGCTTGTGATACCTTGTCCCTCACATCATTGGCAGCAGTTTCAAGGTCGACCGAAAGTTCGAATTCAACGGTTATCCTGCTTGAACCCTGGCTGCTGACGCTGGTCAGGGTACGAACCCCTGGGATACCATTGATTGATTGTTCGAGAGGCTCGGTAATCTGGGTCTCAATAACATCCGAATTGGCTCCCGGATAGGAAGTATTCACCGATATAATCGCCGGGTCGACGCTAGGGAACTCGCGAATACCAAGGAATGTTACACCTACAATACCGAACAACAGGATCACAATGGAAAATACCGTTGCAAGGACCGGACGGTTAATACTTGTCGATGATAAACTCATTATCTAAATGTAATCTTGATTATTGATTTTTAATAAGGGTATCGAGTACCACCGGGAGACCCTGCCTCAACTGCAGGATTCCAGAGGTGATAAGGGTATCGCCGAATTTCAGTCCCTCGGTGATCTGAACCTGCGATTCGGTTCTGAGGCCAACGTTTACATTAAGCATTTCAGCCCTTCCATCGCGGTATACATAAACCATTTCTCCCTCCATTTCAGACGTAACAGCTTCAGTGGGAACCGATATCGCGTCATTGATCTGTGATAGCAGGAGAGTAACCGATGTAAAGCGCCCTGGTTTTAATTCTTCATTGTTGTTCGGATAGAGAGCCCGGAGGACTATGGTACGGGTTGCTATATCAACCTGGGGATCAATCGCGTAAACTTTTCCATTATACACGGTGTTTGAACCATCCATCTGAAAGCTAAGCGGATAACCTATCTCAATCTGGTTAACATATCGTTCGGGTATGCTGAATTCGATTTTTATTGGTTTGATCTTCACCAGTCTGGCAATTTTTGTTGATGGATTGGTATAACTCCCCTCGCTTACATACCTCAGACCTATAATTCCGTCAAACGGCGCCCTCAGCTCAGTTTCGGCGATCCTTGCCAGCACCAGGTTAATGTCGGCCTGCAGTGTCTGTAATTCGGTAACAATCTGGTCATAGCTTTCCTGACTTATTGCATCCCTGTCAAGAAGGCTTCGCTGACGGAATTCCTTTTCTTCAACCAGCTTCCTTTGCGCCTGAAGTTTCTCAAGCTGCGCCTGAAGCGGCCGGTCATTTATTTTTGCCAGCAGGTCACCCTTTCTTACACGTGTTCCTTCAGTAAAATTGATACCTACTATTTTACCCGACGTTTCAAAGGCAAGCTCAACAGTCTCATCAGGTTTTAAAGTACCGGTAGCGTTATACAGGTCGCTCATTTGTACAGGACTAATGAGATAACCGCTGACATTCAGCAATTGCCGTCCGCCTCCTCCTGCAGCCATTCCCGGCCCACCCGGTCCCTCTGCTTTTGATGCAAAGACAGGTTTTAATTTGGGATAGAAAACAATTGCTGATGCAACGATTATCAGCAGTATTGTAATGATCAGTCTGTTTTTTTTCTTCTTCTTCATAATCAGATAGGCTCTATTAAAGAATAATTGTTGAACTGAAAACGTAGCTATGCCACATATGTTCAAAGCCGGTACCTGTTTTCCGGAACCGTCACAAAAGTAGAGTATTTATGATCTTTATACAGTGTGAAATTTTTTAAATTTTGTTAAAATGAATCACCTCTGAGTGTTTCCGGATCCTGATTTGAAAATTTATCAGCAATCAAACCGGAATCTGGCTCATTCTTGATATTTTCGCAGAGGCGATCAGGTATGTTCCGGGTTGCCCTGAAAAATATCATATCATGATACAGAGAATTCAATCATTATACCTGCTACTGACATCCGTACTGTCTGTATTATTCCTCAGCGGTAATTTTTTAAGTTTTATTAATGATTCGGGAGCGGAGATTATTATGAATTACCGTGGTTTATGGATGCAGGGACCTGTAGAGGCCACCCTGATCCGGGAAAGTCAGCTAATAATTCTGATAATTGGTTTACTGCTGATAATTCTTCCGCTTATAGCCATATTTCTGTACAGGAATCGGCAACAACAGCTAAAATTAGCTGCTGCAAGCACGATATTATCAGCAGTATTTGTCATCATTGTTGCATGGTATGCATATTCAAATGCACAAATCCATCAGGCGGTACTTTCTCCGGTGTTCAGGACTTTCCTTCCTCTGATGATGCTTTTGTCAAGTATACTGGCCTGGCATGGGATCCGTAAAGATGAAAAGCTGGTCAGGTCATACGATCGACTAAGGTGACCGGGCCGGTTGCCTTATGAGATCAGATGATTTGCAGATTCTCCTGGTTTGTTATCTTTTCACAATAATGACACTTAAGCGCCACGTTCTTCTTTGATACAACCCTGAAACGGGTGGTCACTTTTTCATAGTTGGTTATACACTTCGGGTTCATGCATTTTGCGATTCCCACAATTTCGTCCGGCACTTCCACCACTTTTTTCTCAACCACCTCATATTCCCTTATTATATTGAGCTTTGCTTCAGGAGCGACCAGTGCAATACGGTTTATATCAGTGTCCTCAAAGAATTTCCCTGATATTTTTATGATGGCCTTCCTTCCCAGTTTCTTGCTTTCGAGGTTTGTTCCGAATGTAATCTGGCTGTCAATATGATCGAGCCCGAGTATTGAAATGACTTTAAAGAGAGTATTAGCAGGGATATGGTCGATGACAGTCCCGCTTTCGATAGCGCTTACGCTTAGTTGTTTTGGTTCTTTCATTTCAGCTTCCGGATTATTTGATTCCTAAGAGTGAACACAGAATAGCCTGTCTGGTATAAACCCCGTTCAATGCCTGTTCAAAATAGTAAGCTTTCGGATTTGAATCCACATCAGTGTGAATTTCGTTTACCCTTGGCAGGGGATGCAATATGCGCATGTTGGGCTTTGTATTTGCCAGCATGGAGTTTCTCAGGACATACACATTTTTAACCTTTTCATATTCGATGGGGTCAGAAAATCTTTCCCTTTGCACCCTGGTCATGTAAATAATGTCGGCCCTTGATATTATGTCTGTGAAATCGAGGTGTTCATAATATTTCAATCCGAGGTTTTCGAGGTATATCTTGAATTCCTCAGGCATTTTAAGTTCTTCGGGCGAGATGAAGTTGAACGTGGTGTTCCACCTCGACATTGCCATCATCAGGGAATGAACAGTCCTTCCGTACTTCAGGTCTCCCACCATGAAGACATTAAGGTTATTGAGCGTACCCTGTGTTTTCCTTATTGAATAGAGATCGAGCATGGTTTGCGTGGGATGCTGGTTTGCTCCATCTCCGGCATTTATAACCGGTACTGATGAAATCTCGCTTGCATATCTGGCGCTTCCCTCGATCGGATGTCTCATTACGATAAGGTCGCTGTAGCTGCTGACCATTTTTATGGTATCGTGAAGTGATTCTCCCTTTGAAAGGCTTGTGGCGCCGGTATCGGAGAATCCTACAATCTTTCCGCCCAGGCGGTTTATGGCACTTTCGAAGCTCAGCCGGGTACGTGTCGAAGGCTCAAAAAATAGCGTTGCAATGACTTTCCCTTCGAGAAGACGGCTTACCGGATTCTTTTCAAATTCGGCTGCAAGGTTAAGGATCTTCAGTACCTCGTCGGAAGTAAAATCATCTATTGAAACCAGGCTTCTGTTTTTCATCATTTTGGCGGATTAGATACATGTTTTTATTGCCAGAAACAAATGTATTCAAGAACTGCCATGGTCAGGAAGGATGTTGATAATTAGCTAACAACTTTTAAGGCTCTGTAATCAGTATGTACCTATGTGGATGTACTTCAGGTTGCTTATCCGGTCGAGCGAGGCAAGAATCCTGTCCCTTTGTGATATTCTGAAACTGATTCTCATCCGGCATTCCAGATCGAATGACTGGTCTGACTGGTCAGCTTCTTCATCTTTTATAATCTTCATTACATCGTTAATGGAAGAGTAGGGGAAGCTGATCCCATAGTGATCCATAACGCGGTGTTCGGTTATTTCAGCGTTAAGAATGGCAGATTCGGCGGCTGAACGGTAGGCGTTTATCAGGCCACTGATTCCAAGAAATTTGCCCCCGAAGTACCTGACAACCACGATTAGTATATTTGTAAGCCTGAAAGCATTTATCTGCCCCATGATGGGTTTCCCGGCACTGCCGGAAGGTTCTCCGTCATCATTTACCCTGAAGTTGTCGCATTCATGACCGAGTATCCAGGCATAACAGCAGTGCCTCGCGGAATGATGTTCCTTTCGGACCCGCGCTATAATGCCTTTAATCTCTTCCTGATCGGCTACGGGCCAGGCAAGTGAAATAAACCTGCTTCCCTTATCCTTGTAAAGGCCTTGTGAGAATGATCTGATGCTAAGATAAGTATCCGCTTCCATTAATAAAATAAAGCTTCAGAAGCTGCGTTCATACAATAGTGCAATATTAGCCAATAATGTCAAGAAGGTCCAGGGTTAAGACGAAAAATGATACTTTTGTTAAAAATGAAATCTGACATGGGCGTATTACTTGATGAAAAGGATCTTGGCAAACTAATAGTTATAGGCGACAGGGTATTGATAAAGCCTAAGGTTCCGCAGTCGAAGACAAAAAGCGGATTATTCCTGCCGCCTGGTGTTAATGAAAGCGAAAAAGTACAGATAGGTTTTGTTGTCAAGGTGGGGCCGGGTTATCCAATCCCTGCGATAAACGATATCGATGAGCCGTGGAAAAGCAGGACAGAGGAACCAAAATATGTCCCCCTGCAGCCAAGGGAGGGTGATCAGGCAGTCTACCTTCAGAGCAGTGCAATTGAAATTGAATTTAACAGGGAAAAATACATAGTTGTTCCACAATCAGCAATATTGCTTTTGGTGAGGGATGACGGACTTTTTGAATAATACCGGGCAACATGGTGAATGATTTCCTGAGGGCAAAAAAAATTATGATAGTCGAGGATGACTTATCAAGCCGGCTTTACCTGAATAAAATCCTTGAAAAGACGGGTGCCTCACTATTATGTGCCTGCGATGGAAAGGAAGCTATTGAAATGGCCAGGGCAAATCCTGACATAGGTATAATTCTCATGGATATTCAGCTTCCCTGCATTGATGGTTACGGTGCTGCAAAGGTCATCAGGGAACTCCGGAAAGACGTCATTATAATTGCTCAGACAGCCTACAGTCTGTTAGGCGACCGTGAGAGGATAATTTCTTCGGGCTTTGATGATTATATTGTTAAACCAATATTTCCGCGGCAGCTTATAGAAAAGCTTGGCAAGTATACACGGGAGATATAAGAGGATACCGGATATGTTCAATCGGGATAAGCCGACATCTGCCTGAAATCATCTTCAAACAGACTTATTTCACTTATCCATCTTTCTCTTTCAATTTTTGAAGGGACTCCATTAACAAGTGAAATTCTCATAATTGAATCGCCTGACAAGATATCGAAGGGCATAAGCCTGTATTCATACTCATAGGGAGGGTCGTTGAATTTAAATGAATCTGCCGGGGAAGTTTCTATCACTGCCGAGAAGTATTCATAAGCAGTAAGAACCGGCAGGAAAGCAGATGGATCGGTAACATGAATCTGGATCCCGTTGCATGTCTGTCCTGCATACTTGTTGAAAGTGGGGATGAAATTATGAATCCTGAAAACACATCCGCTGATCTTTCTTGCATCAAGGTTGTCCTTAAGTTTTTCAGCATTGATGTAGGGAGCGCCCGACATCTCAAAAGGTATTGTAGTTCCTCTGCCTTCAGAGATATTCAGGGCTTCTGCCAGAACCATCCCGGGATAAACCATTGCAGTAGTGAGCGTGGGCATGTTGGGGGAAGGCAGGATCCAGGGAAGGCCGGTCTCGTCAAAAAGGGAATTTCTTCTCCAGTTCTTCATCCACACTATATTCAGGTCGCAGTGTATCGCGTGTTTTTCCCTGACCCAAAGCGCCATCTCACCGATCGTCATCCTGTGGCAAAGAGGAATGCAGGCGCCTCCGACAAATGTAAAGTACTCTTTCTTGAGCACCGGACCGTCGAGGGCGATCCTGGCAACGGGATTCGGCCGGTCGAGGATCCAGACTGGAATTCCTGCCTCAGCGCAGGCCTCCATGCATAGCTTTACAGTCCATACATAGGTATAGAGGCGGGCGCCAACATCCTGCAGATCGACAACGAATGCATCCAGTCCGGCAAGCATTTCCGCGGTAGGTTTCCGGTGTTCACCATATAGGCTGTGGACGGGGATTCCCAGGATGGGATGAAGCGATCCGCTCCATTCTATCATGTTGTCCTGTGTCTGTCCGTGGAGACCGTGCTGGGGGCCGAAGATGGCTGCAAGCCTGCAATCGGATTTCTTCAGGAAAACTGAAATGATATGGGTGTAATCGGATGTCACACTTGGAGCATGGCAAAGTAGCCCAATGCTTTTCCCGGTGAGCCCCCCTGGGGTTTCATACCTGATCTGATCGAGTCCGGTCTGAGTCATTTTTCTTGATATTAAATAGGCTTAAGTATCTTTAACGATTATCCGATTAATTGAGAAAGGAAAATCAAGCTAAAGTAAATATTCTTTTTTATGTTTATGGCGTGAAAAATACAGATCTGCCAAACCGGAAATTTTACTCCAAATACATAAAAATGAGAAGACATATATTTTTTGCTGCCCGCATTGCTGTTTTATTATTCGTGGTACTGACGTCTTGCATCGGTGGCAGCGAAGATGATCTGATAATACTTGAGACAACAGACCTGCATGGTCTTGTTCTGCCATATGATTTTACGGAGCAGGAGGAAATCGATGTTTCCCTTGCCTCCGTGGCTTCCTATGTTAAGAAAGTGCGAAGCGGACACACCCCGGTAGTACTGCTTGACAACGGGGATAACCTTCAGGGACAGCCATCTGTTTATTACTATAATTTTATAGATACCGTTTCAACTCACATTAATGCCCGGGCATTCAATTTATTGGGCTATGATGCCACTACAGCCGGGAACCATGACATAGAGGCAGGTCACGCGGTTTACGACAGGTTGGTCAGGGAATATGATTTTCCCATGCTTGCTGCAAATGCAGTAAGCACTGCCACCGGAGAACCTTATTTCAAACCATACACTATTGTGAAAAAGAAAGGCATAAAGGTTGCCGTGTTCGGTCTGGTCACCCCGTCAATACCCCAGTGGCTTCCACCGGAGCTTTATTCGGGAATGGAATTCAGGGATATGCTTGAAACTGCCAGGGAATATATGCCGAGGATAAAAAGTGAGAAGCCGGATTTGATCGTAGGATTGTTTCATTCAGGCTGGGATGAACGTAACAATGAGGAAGAAGGCAAAAGCCATTATGACAAGAACGGAGTGGCTGCAATTGCATATAATGTTCCTGGATTTGATGTTATCCTTTGCGGGCATAACCATAATTCTGTCAACACTACCATTGCCAATTCCGCGGGTGACAGTGTTGTCATAATAGAGGGCGGAAGCAGGGCTCAGAAGATAGGAAGGGTGGATGTCAGATTTGTAAGGGACAAAACAACGGGAAAGCTAAAACCGGTTGCGACAGGCTCACTGGTAGATGTCAGAGACTATAAACCTGACCCGGAGTTTATCAAGGCCTTCAAAGACAGTCATACTGCCGTACATGAATATGTAAGTAAAGTAATCGCATATTCAGAGACAGACATGTCATCGCGCGATTCATATTTTGGATCATCTCCCTTCGTGGATATGGTTCATTCCATTCAGCTTGAGATAACCGGCGCCGACATATCCTTTTCAGCTCCTCTTTCATTCGATGTAAGCATTTCGGCCGGGAAGGTAACGGTAGGCGATATGTTCAAGCTGTACAGATTCGAAAACATGCTTTATACAATGTGGATGACCGGATCGGAAATTGAAAGATACCTTGAATATTCATATTCCGACTGGCTTAATACCATGAAAGGCCCTAAGGATAATCTTCTAAAATTCCAGAGGACCAAAGACGGAGAGATACTGATCAGGAATGGCGAAGCCTGGCTTAGAAATCAGCCCTATAATTTTGATTCTGCGGCAGGGATAGATTACATAGTTGATGCAAGCAAGCCGGAAGGCAACAGAGTAAGCATAAAATCATTCTCGGATGGCAGGCCGTTTGAGATGAATAAACAGTATCGTGTTGCTGTAAATTCCTACAGGGGAAACGGTGGCGGTGGACATTTCACTTCCGGAGCCGGGATTTCTGCTTCTAAACTTTCCGGCAGGCTGATAAGCTCTACCGACAAGGATCTGAGGTATTACATACTGAATTACCTGGAAGATCGGAAAACTATTAAGCCGTTTGCCTTCAATAACTGGAAAATAGTCCCGGACGATTGGGTAAAGCAAGCCGCGATAAGAGACTACGAGTTGTTGTTTGGAAAATAAATGCTGTAGCAATCACGTTCTGAATTATGGGAAAAGCACAGAATATCAGGTCCGATGGTCATGAATTGCCGCTGGTGGAGGAGTTTTTCAGCATTCAGGGAGAAGGGTATCATTCGGGTGAGGCAGCCTGGTTTATCAGGATCGGAGGTTGCGATGTTGGCTGTAACTGGTGTGATTCCCGTTTTTCATGGGATCCCGTGATGCATCCGCTGGTGCAGACGAGTGACATTGTGCAGCATGCACTGAGTTCGGGGGCGAGATCAGCAGTTGTGACCGGGGGCGAACCCCTGATGTGGAACCTCGATCCCCTCTGCGATGGCTTGAAGAAAGGCGGCCTGAAAACCTTTATAGAGACATCGGGAGCATACAGGCTGAGCGGAAGATGGGACTGGATATGTCTTTCGCCCAAAGTCAACATACCGCCCGGGAAAGATATATGCCTTAGGGCGGATGAACTAAAAGTAATAATTGAAAACAGTGATGGTTTTGAATGGGCAGAGAAATATAGACTCCTCGTCGGAGCAGAATGCAGACTATACCTGCAGCCTGAGTGGAGCAGTTTTTCAGCAATCATCCCCGCTATCGTCGAATATGTCAGGCAGAATCCCGACTGGAAGATCTCTCTCCAGATACACAAATACATGCATATTCCCTAAGATGAAACAGTGGCTGATCATATTAATTTCCCTGTTTCTGATTCCGGCATATTCTGAAAACCTGTGCCTGGCTCAGAAGTACCATACCACATCGGCAAAAGCCCTTAAGTACTACAAGGCCGGTATGACTGCCTTTGACTATATTGATTATATAAATGCAGAGAACTACTTCAATCAGGCTATTGAAACGGATAATAATTTTTATGAGGCCTATATGATGCTTGGTGATCTGCTTTCCAAACTGAAAAGATTCGGGGATGCAGCCAGGAACTATCAGAAAGCCGTGAGTCTGGACTCAACAGCCTATATGCCTGTTTTTTTCAACCTGGCCACTGCTGAACTAATGTCGGGCGATTATGAAAAAGCCCTTCTTCATTACAATGTTTATCTGGCCCAGGATAATATATCTGAGAAGAACAGACTGCTTGCTTCAAGAAATATAAGAAACTGTGAATTTGCAATTGAGGCCGTTAAGAAACCTGTTCCTTTCAGTCCTGAAAGTGTCGGCGAAGGGATAAATACAATTCACGACGAATACTGGCCTTCAATCACTGCCGATGGCCAGACGCTGATGTTCACCCGTCAGACCCGCCCGGGTGAAAATGTTCTCAGGCGCGGTATTTCCCAGGAGGATTTCTATGTGAGCTTCCTTGAGGAATCGGTTTGGGGAGCCGCGATCAACGCGGGAAGTCCGCTGAACACGCCTCAGAATGAGGGGGCGCAAAGCCTTTCTTCAGATGGCAGCTATATGTATTTCACAGCATGCGACCGCCCGGGCGGGCTGGGAAGCTGCGACATCTTTTTCTCTGCCCGGAATAATGACAGGTGGTCAATACCAGTCAATCTGGGAAGCCCTGTCAATACCCCCTATTGGGAAAGCCAGCCCTCGGTCAATGCAGATGGCCGGATGCTTTTCTTTTCAAGTAACAGAACTGGAGGAATGGGAGGGAAGGACCTTTATTATTCGGTCTACATGTCCAACGGAAAATGGAGTGTTCCGAAGAATATGGGCAACAAGGTCAATACACCAGGTGATGAGATTTCGCCATTCATTCATTTTGACGGCCATACTCTCTATTTTGCTTCCGATGGACATCCGGGTATGGGCGGAACAGATATCTTTTTTACAAGAATGCTGGAGGATACGACCTGGACAGAGCCGGTAAACTTGGGTTATCCCATTAATACATATAATGATGAGATGGGACTGACAATCGAGTCAGGAGGTGAGAAAGCGTATTTTTCGTCAAAGCGCGACGAGAAGAGCGGGAAGGATATATATTCATTCAGGCTCTATGAAGCAGTACAGCCCGATCCTGTTGCCTACATCAAGGGAAAAGTAAGTGATAAAATAACAGGTCAACTTCTTGTGGCGGAATATGAACTGATAAACCTGAGTACAGGAAAATTGGTATTCAATAACAAGACCGACGCCGGAGGAAATTTCCTGGTCTGCCTTCCGGCAGGAAACAATTACGGTCTCAATATAAGCAAGAACGGCTATCTGTTTTATTCCGAAAACTTTATGCTTGAGGGGGCCCATTCAGTATCCGATCCCTTCATAAAGAACATAAAGCTCAGCCCCTTCAGGGTTGGAGAGAGGATGCTCCTTGCAAACGTGTTTTATGAAGTCGATTCATGGCAGCTCAAAAAGGAATCGCTGACTGAGCTCAACATGCTTTCCGATCTTCTTAAAAACAACAAGGAGCTGATTATTGAGATTGGCGGGTACACAGATTCGACGGGGTCTGACGATTACAACCTTAATTTATCAGAAAAGAGGGCTCTGTCAGTTGTCGATTATCTGGTAAAAAGCGGTATCGAGCGGAAGCGGCTTACTTATAAGGGATACGGGAATACTTCCCCCGTGGGTGACAATGTCACATCGGAAGGACGAAAGCTTAACAGGCGTACTGAAGTCCAGATAATCGACTTCCAAAAATAGGTATAACTGCTTTTGAGGGCAGTGTTAACTCCTCAATCGCATCAGGCATCCGTTTTTCCGGACCCTGAACCGGGATGTTTTCCTGAGTATGGCTCATAGCCATCCCTGACGGAGTGAAAAGATCCAGATCCTGATGTGTTTTGTACAGGATTATTTCCGGTTCCGGCATCTTTCCTTTTGGCTTTCTTTGAGTGTTTGAGATACAAACTTATACCCAGTCCTGTGAGAACAATAAGGGCGAAGATTACATCATTTCTGTTCATTACATTATATTATAAACAATTCAAACATCAAAGCACAGGGCTCAGGGCATTTCAAATATATTATTATTTCCGGTTGGCTGTATACATGATTCTGAACTTTAGGGAAAAAGCTCCCGAACCGCGTACATTCATCAGTTCATGCACCTGATCACTGTTGAAACCTATTTCCGATTTTTGCATAATTCTTTGAGTTTTAATAAATAATTCAATATTTTCGTAGTCTGAAAAAAACATGGACAGGCATGCTATGTTTTTTCATTAAAGACATTGAACCTTAAAGGATTGGTTATGATTAAAGATGATCCGGATGGCACTGTTCGGGAAGAACAGAACGAGGCGGAAATCAACGCTTCGGGTACTGATGACACAATAAAAAATGAAACCTCGGAAGCAGCCAGGGCTTTTGAGAGGCTGGAAGACGGTTGGGACGAAGACAAAAAGGAGATAGAAGCTGAGCAGATTAAAGAAGAAGTTGAAGTGGTAGTTGAACCGCGGGTTTCTGATGATGTAAAAAACGAAGGAGCAGTCGATGAAGAACCTGCTCAGGACACGAAAGAAGGGGAAGTAAAATCAGAAACCGAACCTGAGGGCACTACAGAAACTGAAACCGGCAGTGCAACAGACATTGAACCTGAGATTGCTCCGGAAGCTGAAGGCAGGAAATCCGATACCTCCGATTATGAAGACATGAAGCTTCCGCCTGTTGACTATTCACGTTTTTCGAAAAACGAGCTCGTTGAGACGCTGGGATTGATTATAGACAACAGACCGCCATCGGAGATTCGTGAGGATGTGGAGAGGATAAAAACCCTGTTTTACAAGAAGCTCAGACAGGAGTCGGAGGAGCGCAAGGCAAAATTCCTTGAAGAAGGAGGCAAGATAAATGAATACAAGGCATGGGTTGACCCGCTCGATTACCAGGTAAAGGATCTTCTTAACAAGTACAGGGAAAAAAAGAATGATTACTCCCGTGTACAGGAAGCTGAGAAATACGATAATCTCAAAAAGAAGTATGATATAATCGACAAGATTAAGGATCTTGTCAACCGCGAGGAATCAATCAACAAAACCTTTCAGGATTTCCGTTCCCTCCAGAATGAATGGCATTCAATAGGAGTTGTTCCGCAGAATTCCCTGAAGGATCTGTGGGAAAACTACCATCATAGTGTTGAAATATTCTACGGATACATTAAGATCAACAAGGAACTCAGGGACCTTGATCTGAAGAAAAATCTAGAGGCAAAGGTACTGCTATGTGAAAAGGCTGAAGAACTGATGTTAGAGCCAAACCCCGTGAGTGCATTCAGACTGCTTCAGGAACTTCATAATCATTGGCGTGAAATTGGCCCGGTGCCTCAGGAATCCAAGAATGAAATATGGGAACGCTTCAGGGAGGCCACAGGCCATATCAATAAGCGTCACCATGAATATTTCGAGAACCAGAAGGAAGAGCAAAGAAGAAATTTTGAGGCTAAAATAGCTCTTTGCGAGGAAGTTGAAGCCATCAACCTCAGTGAGATGAAAAGTTTCAGGGATTTTGACAAGATGGCCGATAAGATAATGTCCCTTCAGCAAATGTGGAGGACTATCGGATTTGCTCCAAAGAAGCAGAACAACAAGGTCTATCAGCGATTCCGTGAAGCCTGCGATGCCTTCTTCGAGAAAAAGAGGATTTACTATTCCGACAATAGGGAGATTCAGCTTACCAATATGCAGATGAAGACCGAACTATGCATACAGGCAGAAGCCCTTCGGGAAAGCACCGACTGGAAAGCTACCTCCGATGCCCTTATAAAGCTTCAGCGCGAATGGAAGGAGATTGGTCCGGTGCCGCGCAAACATTCTGAAAAGCTGTGGAGGCGCTTCAGAAAAGCATGCGACCATTTCTTTAACAGGAAGTCCGAACACTTCAACAGTCTGGATACATCCTACGAGGAAAACCTTAAGGCCAAACTCGCAATAATTGCCGAACTGGAGAAGTTTGAACCCGGCAACGATGTTCACGCCGCTTTCAAAAGACTAAAGGAATTACAGTTACGCTGGACTGAAATAGGCTATGTTCCTTTTAATAAAAAGGAGGAAATAACAAACAGGTACAGGAATGCTCTGAACAAGGAATTCGACAGACTCAAGATCGCTGACGAAGACAAGAGTATTCTCAAATACAGAACAAAACTCGACAGTCTCAGGACTAATCCCAAGGCGTCAAGGAAAGTCCGCAACGAACGCGATAAATTCTTCACGAAGATCAAGCAGCTTGAGAGTGATATTGTGCTATGGGAAAACAACATAGGATTCTTTGCCAGGTCACCCAATGCGGAAACATTGATCAGGGAGGTGCAGGACAAGATTGAAAATGCAAAGAAGACGATCAAGATGCTTGAGGAAAAGGTCAGGTTGATTGATCAGTCGGGCCTTGACGAATAATCGCACAGAAAACCTTGCGTCACCAGCGACGGGGCAGAAACCTGCTTCGTCCCCCCGGTTTCTCAATGCAGTTGTGAGCCAGGCAAGGAATGTAACGACGGGAAGGATCTGTCAGGCTGGAATAAACAAGGTAAGGAAGCTAACAAAAGGATATTATTGATAAAACAGAATGGACAGGAATACTATTACCGGACTGATTCTGATCTTCGCAGTGTTTATCGGATTCAGCATTTATAACACCAGCCGGATGAACAAGGCATATACGTCAGTCATTGAAGTTGCTGACTCGTTGTATGCCGCCGGTGATCTTGAAAACGCGAGAGCTGAGTATATAAACGCCCTGCGATTCAAGCCGAATCACCCCGAAGCCGTGGAAAAAGTAAATGAAATCAACAGGGAGCTGGGTTTTACACAGGCTACACGGAATGCTGATACCATACCTGTAACTGATGCAGGTTCAGGAACGCTCCTTTCACAGCTTCCAGGAGAGGCAGTTGCCGATTCAAGCAGGTTTGGTGCCTTTGGGGCTTCAGTTACAGGAACTAATGAATTCATTACACTTGAAAACAACCGTATCGAACTCAAAATTGCCACAAGGGGAGGAAGGGTGTATTCTGCACGTGTCAAGGAGTATGTAACACATGATTCGCTGCCACTTATACTTTTCTCAGGTGATTCGACCATTTTCGGTTTTAATTTTTATACTGCTGACAACAAGGCTATTCAGACAAATGATCTGTATTTCATGCCGGTTGGAGATAGAAATCATGTAAGTGTAACTGATTCGCCCGGAAGCGTAACACTGAGGCTTCATGCAGGAATCGATAAATACATCGAGTATAAATACACGCTTGAACCCGACCGTTTTATGGTCGATTTCGACGTTACTTTCAAATCGCTTGAAGATATCATCGCTCCCAACCTGAGCAGCATCGCTCTAGATTGGAGGATGTATCTTCCCCAGCAGGAAAAAGGCCGGCAGAATGAAGAATATTATACTACCATAAAGTACAAATTCTATCAGGACGATGTTGAAAGTATACGCCTCAGGCAATCGAAGGAAGTTGAGACGGCAGATCTTCCGACTAAACTAAGCTGGGTGGCCTTCCAGGATCAGTTCTTTTCTTCGGTACTGATCAGCAAGGATCATTTCCTTAATGGGACGGTAGTTTCAACAAAAACCCCGGCCCTTGAAAAATACATAAGATATTATACTGCAGAGCTGGGTGTACCCTTCAACCCCGGTTCAGACAATGTAGTGGGAATGAAGCTATACTATGGGCCGAATCATATCACCACCCTTAAAAAGGAAGGTCTCGAGCTCGATAAGCTTATTTTCCTTGGAAGGAATATAATCGGATGGATCAACCGGTTTATGATAATCCCTGTCTTCAACTTTCTTGAAAAGTACATTGGCAGCTACGGCTTGATAATACTTATCCTTACAATACTTATCAAGATTTTCCTTTTCCCGCTTACATTCAAATCGTACCAGTCTACGGCAAAGATGCAGGTACTGAAGCCTATGGTCGAAGAGATAAATAAAAAATATCCCAAGCAGGAAGATGCCATGAAGAAGCAACAGGCCACCATGGATTTGTACAAGCGGGCAGGTATAAATCCCATGGGAGGCTGCCTTCCGATGTTGCTCCAGATGCCTATCCTGTTTGCCATGTTCCGCTTCTTCCCTGTTTCGATTGAATTGAGACAGGAAGCTTTCCTATGGGCGACTGACCTTTCAACATACGATTCCATACTGGATCTTCCTTTCAATATTCCCTTATACGGTAACCATGTAAGCCTTTTCACGCTTCTGATGACTGCATCAACGCTTCTGACCATGAAAATGACCAGTTCGTCTCCCGGGCAGGATCAGCCAGGAATGAAGATGATGATGTACGTGATGCCCATTATGTTCATGTTCATACTCAATAATTTTTCAGCCGGTCTGACCTATTACTACTTCCTGGCAAACATTCTGACATACTTGCAGAACATGATCTCCAAGAGATTTATTGATGAAGAGAAGGTTCTGGCAACACTCGAGGAGAACAGGAAAAAGCCAATGAAGAAATCGAAATGGCAGCAGCGGCTTGAGGAAGCAGCCAGGCAGAGAGGGATACAGCCACCTAAGAAATGATTTTTTAGTGACAATCAGCTAAAATTATTTGTTTCAGCAACATACTCAGATATAGAGTTTTTGCTATAAGTTAAAAATAATTAATACTTTTCTCTTTTATATTAAAAAAGCCTATTTTAGATCAGGCAAATTTTAGGAGCAAATGGGAAAAAGAGTTAAGAATAAAGATTTAGCTGAAAAGTTAGGTGTATCCAGTACATTGGTATCGCTTGTTCTGAATAACAAGGCCGACCAGCACGGTATCCGGAAGGAAACCAAGGAGAAAGTTCTTGCACTGGCTCGACAGATGGGATATTTTGATCTGCAGAGGGATCCCGCGGACAGTTCTTCGGCAGAAGAGAAACCCGGAATAATAGGAATGGTTGTTCCATCCCTTCATGATCCTTTCGTATATGGAATTACTCCGTATCTGCAGAGGGCATTTGGCAGTATTGGAGTTGGATTCTCAATAATGACCAAGGATCCGGATGATGGCAGGTATAACAGAATGGTTGGAGCCTTTAAGAAGTTTTACAGCGGTCTTATACTTGCCGGTGATGCCGCCGATGAATATACCATACGTTCGCTCAGGGCCATGGCTTATCCATTCGTTCTGCTTGAAAAATCAGTGAGGAATCTGCGTCTGAATACTGTCGGCACCGATTATGCAGATGGCGCAAGGAAAGTTGTCGACCATGTTGTCAGGATGGGCTACAAAAATATACTAATTGCCACCGACAGGCTGGCTTCTCAGTTCGACCGTCAGCTAATCAGCATTCTGAAGGATAACATCACTTCGAAAGAAGGAATAAGCAAACCTTTAATAGTCGAGTTCGATATGCCGGTGGATGGAGGAGAAATTGATCAGGGGCAGATTGACCATTATCTTCGTCCGCCGTACAGTGCCGAGATAATAATAGTTGTCCAGGCCGACCTCGTTTACAGTATCATGAGCTATCTGAGAAGAAAAAATCTTCGTGTACCACAGGATGTCGCGATTGTATCAATGGAGGAAGGCATTGGCTTTGACCTGATGTCGTCACCTGTGACATGTCTGCGGAGACCTCTTTCGGGAATGGCTCTCAAGGTATCAAACATGATCTGGTCGGAGGTAAGAAATGCAGGTAAATCGAAATACAAGAGACAGGTGACCATTTCTCCGGAGCTCATTGTAAGAAAATCCTGCGGAACTATCTGATCATCTGTCCCGTCTTGATATAAAATCAGAAAATTAGTTTCCTGTCCAGGCAAAGCTGTTTACTTCATGAAGTACTTCCTGTAATTGTCGATAAATGGTGCCACGTCATTAACTCCAATCTTCTTGGCTAATATTTTTTTATCTCTGTCAAGGATGTAAATAAGCGGTGTTGCCTCAACGTTGTAGTAATATCCGAAATTGGATCTCCGCTCCGGATCCCATCCGTTAATCCAGTCGAGCTTATGATCATCAATGTATTTCTGCCATTTCGACTTATCTCCGGCCGTGCATACGGAAAACACTTCCACTCCCTGGTTTTTTGCCGTGTCGTACCAGGCCTTGAGCTTAGGCGTCGCTTCAGCGCAATGGCCGCAATCAGGTTCCCAGAAATAAACAACGGTGAAATCCTTCTCAATGTCATAAAGGGCAACAAACATACCCCTGTCTGAATCCATAATAAGGTCATGGGCTTTCATCCCTATAATGTTGGGCCGGATTCTATCAACCTGTTCGCGAAGGTCTTTTTTAAAGTCATCGGAAACCCAATCAGCTTTTCCCGACAGGTAAATATCGTCTGCTAGCTTTAACACCACGGCATCGTGTCCCATTATTTCACTCTCCCTGAAGTGGTTGAAAAGAAAGACCGAAACGAACTGGAATATTTTCGGATTCTTTTCTGTCCTGGCAATTATCCTGTCAATTTCCCTGTTTATGCTGTCGGGCGACTGAACCAGGACATTTGAAAAGAAAGTCTTAAGTCGTGCCTGCAGAATCGGTGTTCTCAGCAGCCTTTCATCAGTGATATCGGTATTGTCGAAGAAATGATCCCTGTTATACGCGTAAGTCATGGCCCACCTCACCGAGTCGGGATTCCCGGTTCCTTCGGGAATTTTAAATTGCGGGACCTCCACGGGAAGCATGGCCCTGACTAGCAGTGAAAGCAGGTTGTTTTCATTTTTCTTTATCACTTCCCGCAGGTAGCTCTTCATTGCATCTTCCTGCTTTTTCTGCAGTCCGGTAAGGATTTGAAGGGAATCCGGATTCTGTCTGTTTGATTGAAGCCTCTTGTTTATCCCCGAAGCTTTTCTCTGCATTTCAACCCAATTCCTCTGGTAGACAACAAAGGATTCGTTTTCGCCTGAACCGGAGAAGTTTAGCGTGTTGAAATAGTCAGGGTGGGAGCATGAAACAGTAAACTGCTGGTCATCAGACATCAGGATTTCAAAATATTGCTTTCCGGGAAGAACGATCATGTAAATACCCTGTGGCAGGGCTTCCTGACCTGAGAACACGGCATTGCCACTGCTGTCGAGAACCACAGTATCCTGAATATATTGTTTGTCGCCGAAATGGTATGCCAGGAATATTGTAGAGTCGCTCAGTCCTGATACATTAACCGAGATTTCATATCCCTTGTGTGTCTGGCCTGAGGAACAAAATACTGTCGATATCAGGAGCAGGCAAAATATCAGGTTTTTCATAATAATGAATGACATGAATAACATGTGTGCAAATATATTCAATGCAATTTCTTTGCCAAACGACAGTTTTAGGAAAATTGGAAATAAATTGTAATTTTGGTAATTCTAAACCTTCGTTTCATATTAGCTGTTAAATGAAGATATCCATCCTGATCCCGGTTAATGATTATGACATTGTCGCCCTTGTCCACTGGATGAGGGATGGAATGGAAAATGTACCTGAATTCACCGAGATAATAATAGGTGATGACGGATCATCCGAGGACTTCCGGAAAAAATACCAGTCGCTGACTGACGATGTGGTGAAGCTTGTATCATCAGAAAAGAACATTGGCAGGGCATCGATAAGGAACCGTCTTATAGATGAGGCATCGGGCGATTATCTCTTGTTCATCGATGCCGACACGATGATCAGGGGAACTGCATTAAATTATCTTCAGAAATGGCTTGAGAATATTCACAGGGCAAGGGTGATCAGCGGAGGAATTCTTTACAGGGACATCCCGCCAGGAGATCCTGACAAGATGCTTCGCTGGAAATACGGGAGAAAAAAGGAGCAGAAGAAGGCATCATACAGGAACAAGCACCCGTATTCATTTTTTTCCACTTTCAATGTAATGATTGAAAGATCTGTCTTTTCCAAGTTCAGGTTCTACGAGGAGCTCAAGCGTTACGGTCACGAGGACACCCTGCTTGGTTACCAGCTTCGCAAGGCGGGTATTCCTGTCCTGCACATTGATAACGGACTTGTTCACCTGGGACTTGAGTCGAACAGGGAATTCCTCGCCAAAACAAAGGACAGTATAGAGAACCTGAGCAAACTGTATGACAATGTCACTGACAAGCTCACTTTTGCATCGGCAATTCCCGTTGTAAGAGTTTTCAGGTGTCTTAATATTATGAGGCTGACCCGGCTTTTTGCCCTGATCTTTATCCGCAACAGGGAAAGAATGGAGATACGTCTTGATTCTGCAAAAATATGTCTTCCTCTTTTTCAACTCTATAAGCTGAGCATGTTCTGCACCTACAGGGAGATTCACTGCCGGAGGAAGCTGCTTCCCATATTCAGGATACCGCCTGATATCATCTAGAAATCGCTTCTTCTGATATCCATATTCCCGTCATCTCTTCTTTCCGCCCTCAGGACAAAATCGAACCTGTCTTTCATTATGCACAGGAAATAATCAGTAGGAGGGGAGAAATCTATGTTTTCAGCCGCGAAGAATCTCTTCCCTGCAGTATGCCTAAGTGCAGCTATTTCTTCGTCAAAATTCTCATTCCTGCCTTCTGCCAGCGATTTGATGTATCTGGCACAAACAAGGTCCTCTTCAGCAGAAATACATGCCCTGTAACCCATGGCAACAAGTGAAACCCTGCCGGGTTTACGTTCGCGTATGAATCCGGCTACTGCTGATGCATTTACCAGGCTTCCGGTTATTATCATGTCGGCATTGACCGCGCTGACCAGTCCTGCAGTACCTGCGGTTGTAGTGTGGATCAGTGTACGACCTGTAAGGTCTGATTTGATTATTTCCGTCGGACTGTTGCCGAAATCAAATCCCTGTATCTTCATTTCATTTCTTTCACCTGCCAGAAGCGAACCACGATAAATCTCCCTGAGCCTGAATGCTTCTCCCGGTGTAGCGGTGGCTATTATCCTCGAAGCTCCTGCATCGATGGCATAGCACTCCAGCGAGAATGCCCTGAAGACATCAATTATTACAGTTAGTCCAACAGCCTGTCGAGCACCCTCTACAAATTCGGAAATCTCAATTCGCATGATTAATATTTTGATCTAAAATAGTGAATTAATTTATATGCACTATTTTGTAATTTTGCACGTTAGAGTTAAAAACAATAAGATGGCTGATCCGGTTTCATGGGCTCTCGGAAAGATAAAGCAGGCTAATGACTATATCTGGAATACCTCGATATCCGATATTTCAAGAGGCAAATCATTTCTGATAAGGCAATTAAGGATTATTGTCCTTGCCGCCAGGGGCTTCATGAAAGACAGGGTTCAGCTCAGGGCATCTGCTCTTACGCTGTACACGATGTTGTCTATCATTCCCTTTGCAGCTATTGCTTTCGGTGTAGCAAAGGGATTCGCCCTCGATCAGAAACTTCAGGAACTACTCATCAAGGAGTTTCAGAACCAGCCTGAAGTGCTTACATGGATACTCGACCAGGCGGGCAACGCCATGCAGGCCACCAGGGGAGGCTATATTGCCGGAGTTGGTCTTATCATCCTTGTTTGGTCGGTGATATCACTTCTCGATCAGATAGAGAGCTCCTTTAATCATATATGGCAGATTCAGGTATCACGACCCTGGCTGAGGAAGTTTACCGACTACATTGCAATCCTTCTCATTGCCCCGGTTGTCCTGGTTCTTTCAAGCAGCCTGACAGTGTTTGTGACATCAGAGCTTTACTCAAACACCGAGTCGATTAGATTCATCAGGCCTATAATCGGTTTCCTTATCAAAATTGGTCCCTACGTTCTTACATGGATCGGTCTGACCATCCTGTTTATTATCATGCCCAACACCAAGGTTAAATTCATTCCCGCTTTTGTTTCGGGAGTTATAACCGGCACCATACTTCAGCTGCTTCAGTGGCTTTATATCGACCTTCAGTTCGGAATTTCAAAACTCAGCGCCATTTACGGAAGTTTTGCCGCCATTCCCCTGTTTATAATCTGGGTTCAGGCCAGCTGGATAATCCTGCTTCTTGGGGCGGAGCTTGCTTTTGCCAATCAAAACGTTACCAGGTTCGAGTTTGAATATCAATCTCTGAATGTCAGTCAGCACCAGAAAAAGGCTCTGTCGCTCATGATAATGAAGACCATTGTGAATAATTTCACAATGGGTGAAAAGGCATTGAGTTCTGAAGGCCTTTCGCGCAATCTGAGAATCCCGGTCAGACTGGTAAGGGACATATTGCAGGATCTTACCGACAGCAGGCTGGTATCGGTGATACACGAAGAGGAGCACCATGATAGGCTTTACCAGCCCGCCATGGATGTCAACAAGATGACGGTAAGTTTTGTTCTCAACAAACTCGAGAGGAAGGGTTCCGATCAGCAGCTGTTCAATCAGAATGGCGAATACGATAAAATGACGGGCATGCTTGATGAATTTGAGGCCCTTGTTGCTTCTTCGGAGTCAAACATTCTTATAAATGATCTATAGCCTGGATCTTCCACGGGTAAAAAAGAGATTCATTTCCCGCGTTTCCCGGACATCCTGTACTTTTTCACGAATTCAATAAAATCGGTGTAGGATCTCCATTCGTGGAAGAAATAATGAGGGAAAGGTACTATTATATGCCTGGTTTCCTTTTCTTTTTCCCAATAGCCTTTCAGGTTTTTTGCAGGGAATACCCTGTCGATTTCGCTTGTAAGTGCATAGTCCCACCTGAATCCGGGTTCTTTTTGCTCCATGATTCTGTTATAAAGCCATCTCAGTTCATCATGAAGCGATTTTACCGATCTTTGAGGTATCCTGTCAGCATTTCTCAGATAGTTCTTTTTATCCCCGAACATCCTGAAATAGAATTTCTCCATGTTAGTTTCAGTAATATTATTCAGGGTGCCTTCAAAAACATTAAGCGGAATACCGTAATTGTCATCTGCCGGAACCGGCGTTCCATTGACGGCGATTGTCAGGTCGGGTTTAATTGCCGTTTTTGGGGAAAGATATTCTGCTGCCCAAACACCCAGCGACCATCCGATAAGAGTAATAGAGCGATAGGTTTTTGTTTCGGGCAGAACCAGGGCCTCGTCGGCAGAATAGTTGTAAAACAGGATAAAGTCAAAATCGTCTGTACACAGGGGGGTGAACATGTTTTCGTCAGTACCCCAGCCCCCGTAGAGTATTACAAGCCTGTCATTCTTTTCGCGTCTCCTTATGTATGTTTTCATCTTGTCCCTGGTTAAAGGCTTTATTGTCATTCCGGTGAATGGACGGCCTTACCAAATATAGCGAATTTTAATATAGGGCAACAAAAAAATTCCGGGCATAAAAAAACAGCCTCGCGGGGCTGCAAAAAGAAGAGGAGTGAGGGTCGATGTGAAAACCAAAAAGCGGGCGTTATTAGTGAGATAATTCCCGTGTCTACTGTCTGATAAAAGGACGGAACCATGGTTAGCTGGCACTATTCCTCAGGTTCCTGGTGTGAAAGTCAATGTCTGCAATACAATCCTGATGATTTTCACACTCAACCCTGTTCTCCTCTTTTTACCAATAGCATGAGCTTGGAACAAATTTATATATAATAAAGGTATTATCAAAAAGAAAAATTAAATATTTATTCACCATAACTGTTTATTATGATGAGTTAACATTTTTAATTGACGAAGCACCATTTTGTATTGATTAAAAAATCCGTATATTTGATCATACCCTCCGCTGATTGATTGGCATGTTATGGCTGCTGAATTTGAAATGACCGATATTGACGACAGTGGCGGATTCATTACAGAGCATGTTTCCGGGGCTGACGTATTCTGGCATTCCCATCCCGAGTACGAAATTATGCTGAATATCGACAGTGCAGGCACGAGGATAGTCGGGGACAGCGCTGAAATGTTTGGTTCCTACGACCTGGTTCTGATCGGTGATAATCTGCCCCACAGCTGGGAGTATTACCGCGACAGCGACAATGCTGGCCGGGAAAGGGGTGTGATGATCCATTTCAAACTTGCATCAATAGGTGAAGCATTGCTTGCCCAGCATGAGCTTCAGGCGGTCAGAAATCTTCTTGCCGATTCCGGAAGGGGCATTCGCTTTTCTGTCGATGATGCCCGGCTGGCTGAACCACATCTGGAAAATATGCTGAAAACAAAGGGCATTGAGAAGATGATAAGCTTCTTCAATGTACTCAGTATAATGTGTTCATCGGTAAAAAGAAAGGCTCTTTGCAGCGAGACCTACAAAAAAGCATTCGACAAAAGGAATAATAAAAGGATGACCGACGTGACCGAGTATGTCAGGAATAATTTCGCCCGTCCGCTCACCCTGGAGGATGCATCTGCCGTTGCAAAGATGAGTCCTTTTGCATTCAGCAGATACTTCAAGAAGAATGCAGGGGAGGGATTCGTGGAATATCTGACCAGGGTCAGGATTGAAAAAGCAAGGCATCTTCTCCGCGAAACCGGCTATAATATAAGTGATATTGCCGACCAGTGCGGATTCTCAAGCATCTCAAACTTCAACAAGCATTTCCGCAAGTCAGAGGGATTGTCCCCCCGTGATTACAGGGGCAGCTTCAATAAAACCAATTAGCTTAAACTCATTATTTAATACCGTTATACTATGGCAATGACCATGATAGAAAAAATCCTGGCAAACCATTCCGGACAGGAATCGGTCAGGCCTGGTGATATTCTGGATATCGGACTGGATGCCAGGATAGCACGCGATTTCGGAGGTGCCAATGTGGTTAAAAACATTCTGGACAACGGACTAACAATCCACGACCCGGCAAAGACCTGGTTCACCTTCGATTGCAACCCTACAGGATCGGATCAGAAATACGCCGTGAATCAACATTTATGCCGTCAGTTTGCCCGCGGGAACGGTATAAAAGTGTATGACATTGATTCGGGAATAGGAACTCATATCATTATCGACGAAGGGATTGTGTTTCCGTCGGCTACCGCGGTTTCCACCGATTCGCATGCAAATATTCTCGGGGCTATCGGTGCCTTCGGGCAGGGCATGGGCGATATGGACATCGCGGCAGGCTGGAGCAAGGGCAAGGTATGGTTCAAGGTGCCTGAATCGGTAAAAATCACCCTCGAGGGCATTCCGGGCGATGATATTGCAGCCAAAGATGTGGTGCTCAACATGCTTGCCCGCTTCGGAGCCAACTCCCTGCTGGGCTATTCAGTTGAGATCTATGGAGAGGCTGCTGAGAAAATGACTCTTGACCAGAGAATTACAATATCATCAATGGCAACCGAAATGGGTGCTATAATTATATTATTCCCTCCTTCCAGGGAAATAATCGATTTCTGCTCATCACGATCGAAAACAGCTTTTTCTCCCGTCTATGCCGATAAGGATGCAGTATATGCAGAATCATTCACCATGGACGCGGGAGCATTCACCCAGATGGTAGCAAGACCGGGAGCGCCGCATGATGCTGTACCCGCCGACAGTGTTTCAGGACTTAAGATCGATTCGGGTTTTATAGGGAGTTGCACAAACGGAAGGATGGAGGATATGCATGTTGCTGCCGCTATACTGAAAGGCAGAAAAGTAGCGCCCGGGGTTGTTCTTAAGATTGTTCCATCGACGGACCGTATCTGGAAGCAATGCCTTGAAACGGGATTGATAGATATCTTCAAGAAGGCAGGTGCCCTGGTTTCAAATGCCGGATGTGCAGGATGCGCGGCCGGACAGGTGGGTCAGAACGGTCCCGGAGAGGTGACTGTAAGTGCCGGTAACAGGAATTTCCCCGGAAAACAGGGGAAGGGCAGCGTATACCTGGCATCGCCTGCTGTTGTGGCTGCTTCCGCCGTTGCCGGATTCATTGCAACGGCAGAAAAAATACCTGCAAGGGCAGCAGAATTCCCGGCTCCTGAAAGAATAGCCGCTCAGGAGCCTGCAAAGCCGCGAGCTCAGATGTCCGAAAAGCCTGAAGTGATTGAGGGCAGGGCGAGAGTGGTAAGGAGAGACAATATCGACACGGATATGATCTTTCATAACCGTTACCTGGCTATAACGGATATCCGCGAGATGGGCCAGTATGCTTTTGATAACCTGAGCGGCTTCGAGGATTTTGCCCGGAATACGAGCCCGGGTGATATTGTTATTACAGGCAGGAATTTCGGTTCGGGAAGTTCGCGTCAGCAAGCCGTGGATTGTTTTATATCCCTGGGAGTTAGCGCAATAGTTGCCGAATCATTCGGGGCCATCTACGAAAGAAATGCAATTAATGCTGCATTCCCCGTTGTGAGCTGCAGTGCCGCCGGAGATTTCGCTGTATCAGATGGAGATCGTCTCAGGATTGACCTTCTGAAGGGGGAAATAAGCAATCTGACCACCGGCCGGACAGTCAGTTCAACGCCCTTTTCAAGGGTTCAGTTTGATATTTACAGAAAAGGAGGAATCTTTCAATTATGAAGATATGAAGACAATGACATTTGCAGAAAAGATACTTGGTGCTCCCGCGGGAGCTGTCGTGTTCGCACGTCCCGACATCATTCTCACTCACGACAACACCGCCAGTATCTACAAGACCTTTCAGAAGATGGGAGGAGTCAGGGTTGCTGATCCCGGTCAGATGCTTATCGTTCTCGATCACAACGCGCCCCCTGCCGATGCGAAACTGGCAAACCAGTATCAGGAGATCAGGGATATTGCAGCAAGCCAGGGCATAAAGCGCTTTCATGATGCAGGCAGGGGCATCTGTCATCAGATAATGTCATATTACGCCCGTCCGGGGATGCTGATCGTGGGAAGCGACAGCCACACCTCGACCGCGGGGGCATTTAATGCGTTTGCCGCGGGTATCGACAGAACCGAATCGGCAGGCATCTGGAAAAAAGCCGAGACCTGGTTCCGTGTGCCCGAATCGCTTAAAATTACACTGAAAGGAAGACTTGGGCAGGGTGTTTACGCCAAGGATCTTGCCCTTTGGATCATAGGCATGCTCGGGGCTGACGGTGCCAATTACATGTCGGTTGAATATCATGGCGATGGAGTCGGCAGCCTTTCAGTTTCCGACAGGATGACGCTTGCGAACCTGGCAAGCGAGATGGGAGCAAAGAACGCTGTATTCCCCGCGGATTCAGTGCTTTTGGATTTTCTTGGCAAGGATGCTGACATTTCCGCCGGTGTCTGGGCCGATGAGGGAGCATGTTATGCCAGAGAGATCAGTATAGATCTTGGTGAGATAATACCTGTTGTTTCAGCTCCTCACAATGTAGATAATATAAAGTCGGTAGCAGAAGTGGCCGGAGTTCCGGTTTCGGAAGGGCTGATAGGAACCTGCACCAACGGAAGGATAGAGGACCTTCGCATTGCTGCCGAGATACTCAGGTCAAGGAAGATAAAGGAAGGTTTTCAGCTGAATGTGATACCTGCATCCGACAGGATACTCCTTCAGGCTATCGACGAGGGAATAGCCGCCGTGTTCGTGGAAGCAGGGGCAAGCATACTACCACCTTCCTGCGGTCCGTGTCTTGGTACCGGGCTGGGCATACCGGCCAGCGGGCACACGGTTATATCAACTGCCAACAGGAATTTCCCCGGAAGGATGGGGAACAAGGATGCCTCAATATATCTGGCATCTCCGGCAACGGTAGCCCTGTCGGCCATAACAGGAGTCATCACCGATCCGCGCAACAATCCCGACGACGGAAAGTTTCCGTATAAGGCAGAGCAGAGCCGCACATCGTCGATAGGGGAGGATGAGAACCGGAAATCGGGCAATGTATGGAACTACTCCGATGTAGACAATCTGAACACCGACCAGATGTTTCCCGGGAAGTACACCTACAGCACTCTGAGTTCTGATCCGGCATCAATAATCCCTCATCTGTTTGAAGATTTTGATCCATCATTCCGGACCAATGCACATCAGGGCGACATTATCGTTGCAGGTGACAATTTCGGCTGCGGAAGTTCCCGCGAGCATCCGTCAGTCGGACTGGCTCATCTTGGAATAAAGGCAGTTCTTGTTAAGTCGGTCAACAGGATTTTTTACCGTTCGTCCATTAACCAGGGGCTTGTTCTCATTGTTCACCGTGAAGCGGTTGAAGCCTTCAGACAAGGAGACAATGTTGACATCAGTCTTGAAGCGGGTGAGATCAGGATTGGAGAAAATGTCTTCCGTTTTGAGCCTTTACCGGCCCGGCTGAGGGCGATTATCGATATGAAAGGACTAGTGAACTACATGAAACAGGCGGAGTAAACTTAAAATTCACACGAATTTTTATCGAATAACGATAACTGGGTTATTGTTATTCGATAATTATTTTATGTAAAACGATAATAAAATTTGGTTATATATTCGACAACGGATCGCGTTTCCGGGGAGTGTTTCGCAAATGCAAAGGAGTTTAGTATAAATTGTCATCCTGCTTTAGTTCAGCCGGCAGGACTAAGAAAAGCGGTATAAATAATTTTGCTTGTCGAAATTTAAAAATAGTGTATTTTTGTGGCCGTCAGGTTCCGTAGCTCAGCTGGATAGAGCAACAGCCTTCTAAGCTGTGGGTCGCGCGTTCGAATCGCGCCGGAATCACAAAAACACAAGGAGTTAGAAAAAACTGGCTCCTTTTGTTTTTCATAAAGGTGAAACAAATACCTGAAACCCAAAATAAAATAAAGACACAAACACCTGGCAATATGATATTCAATCACGTGGGCTCCATTGTTCGATCGGTGCGGCTGTTAGCCCAGGCATGGTTGAAATACTTTGCATTGACACTGCTTTTCAATCAGGATTGCAAAATAATCCACTATCATTTCATAAATTTCTTGACTATAATGCCAAGTTTATTTAACTTGGTATTGCTTTTTTCTGTGCAAGTCAGACGAAGCACATCATGAGGTGGATTAGTGCTGCCGGGGTTTCGCTTTTGGGACTGACGGGGCCATGGCTTGTCCGGACATAAGCAAATTATCTGTGGAATAGATAATTACTCGCTGCATGATATGAAAACTATAAATGTTGAAAGGCTTGTTCATCATGGTATGGACAGGATCGCCCTCAGGTTTCGCTATGACAGTGAACTCATAGGCATTGTCAGGACACTTCCTGGGGCAAGATGGAGTAGTCAGATGAGGTACTGGCACATTGACGACAGGCCGGATGCCTTCGAAAGCATAAAGCAGGCATTTTTGGGCAAGGCTGTTTTGGAATTTGAGAAGTCCTGTCAGGCGAACCGGTCAGTGACAGAGCGTGTTACTGCTGATAAGGAAGCCGGATTGGATGAGAAAGTGAAGTTATCTGCTGGTGGTTTAGTTTCTGAATTAAGTGAAAAGGGCAGGGCTGACATTGAAAAATACCGGAAGTGGATGGAGTCGAACCGTTATCCTGAATCGACGGTAAAGACATATTCTGCAATGGTTGCGACTTTTCTGAAGTTTGTGAGTCCGAAGGAGGCTGAAGAATGTACTTCAGGGGATCTGGTTAGGATTGTTGATGAATACATCCTGCCAAATGGACTGAGCCGGTCATATCAGAATCAGATGATAAGCGCCGTGAAGAAATTCTACGGCAGGGTTTACAAGTCGGTAATTGATATCGGTGAGATATCGCGGCCAAGGCCGGAGCACAAGTTACCGAATGTACTGAGCAAGGCGGAAGTAAAAAGGATACTTGACTCAGTGGCGAATGAAAAGCACAGGGTTATGCTTAGTATGGTTTACGGCTGCGGTTTAAGGAGGAGCGAGGTACTTGAGTTATTGCCCTCGGATATTGATCATGACAGGAAGCTGCTACAGATCAGGCAGGCGAAAGGGTTCAAGGACAGGTTAGTGCCGTTGTCGGACAAGATGATTCATATGCTTGACCAATACATATTGCATTACAAGCCCGGGAAGTATTTGTTTGGAGGTCAAGTCAAGGGAAGCCGCTATAGTCCGTCGAGTCTGGAGAAGATCTTCAGGACAGCCTTTCTGAAAGCGGGGATAAATAAGAAGGATATTACACTTCATGGTTTAAGGCACAGTTACGCGACACATCTTCTGGAAGCCGGAACTGATTTAAGGTATATTCAGGTATTATTAGGGCATAAAAGCAGCCGGACCACTGAGATTTACACTCATGTAACAGTTCATAGTATCGAAAAAATAAGGAGTCCTTTTGACGATTTATAATCAACTGATTATTTATATATTCAACTTCAGCTCCACAATAACCACATAATATGCAAAATATATGTAATTTTGGTAAACAAAAAAACAGTTAGGGTCGCATTGTCCGCCCTTTTAGCTTACAAGGTTTATTTGCCTGGACAGTGTTAATATCGGACATCATGAAAGCTTATAAAACACGAGAAAAATAAAAGGGCTTACGCTCGGCCATCGCTCACGGCACTTGCATATAGCCTTCCCGGTTTTGCAGTAAGGCAATATGCAAAACCGGCTCATGAAGGCTATCTGCAAGTGCCTCCCACGCTGCCCGCTCTAACAACGACGCCCTAACAAGTCGGTAAATGCCATGCGGTAATTTTAACAAAAAGAAAAATTTGTATTTTTAACAAAACCATCAAATAAAGACAAACAAATCTCTTTAAGCCGCACGGCACTTACCGCCGAACGTTAGGGTCGCATTGTCCGCCCTTTTAGCTTACAAGGTTTATT
>JAXDBC010000007.1:0-13823 GCA_034679225.1 Bacteroidales bacterium
AGCAGGCACGTCGCTGTCGGAAGCGTAGAAAACAGGTACAGTGGGGTCGAAGTAGTATGCACTTCCCACAGCGCTGCCTGTTCCGGTGAAGTTGTTTTCAGTTACGGTGTGAGTATAGCCTCTCTCGATCGAGTTGGTGGTTCCCAATGTAATCCAGTCTTTTATTTTAAAGCTGGCATTTATCTGGCCTGTTACGCGCTCGTTAACGTCTTTGTCACCTGTCACTATCCCGTTATTTCTGAGAAGTGTGGCGGCCATGTAGTATGTTCCCTTTTCGGTTGTGAATGATCCTCCCACTGTGTGACGCTGCTGGAAACCGGTTTCAAGAACTATATCCTGCCAGTCAGTGTCAGCATTCTGGAATCCTTCCGGATTAACTCTGCCAGACTCTGTCCAGTACTCCTTGAACTGACCGGCGTTCATCATGTTCATGCTTCTGATGGGATCCGAGAATGCATAAATACTATTGTAAAACAGCTGTCCTTTTCCTTTATCCTTTCCACCTGTCTTGGTTGTGATCATAACGACCCCGTTACCTGCCTGTGCACCATAAATGGCAGCCGATGCAGCATCTTTCAGTACCTGGATGGACTCGATGCTTTCGGGGTCGAGGTAATCAATATTTGAAACCTTCAGTCCGTCGACAAGGAAGAGCGGATCAGGACTAGAAATGGCTGACGAGTAACCGCGAATACGGAAGGCAGAAGAAGCTCCCGGCCTTCCGGATACGTTCAGAACCTGAACTCCTGAGAGTTTTCCCTGGACAGTCTGCCCCACGTTTTCAACCGACCGGTTTACCATGTCAGTCGATGAAACCGTGGAAATAGCTCCCGTCACATTTATTTTCTTCTGGACGCCATATCCAACAACTACAACTTCATCCAGGACAGTGGTTTCTTCCTGAAGCGTAAAGTTAATCGTTGTCCTGCCTTCCACATCTGCAATCTGGGCAATGTATCCTACAAAGGATACCTGTATCCTTCCTTCTGCGGGTACATTAGTAAGGGTGTAAGTCCCGTCAGTAGCGGAAAGGGTACCGTTGGTTGTTCCGACTACAGCAATGGTGGCGCCTATAACAGGATTGCCCTGTTGATCAGTGACCTTTCCTGTAAGTCTCTGCTGAGCCTGTTGTGCTGCAATAGCGCCGTTCATAGCTCCTATGAACATGCCAATGAACACAAACAAAGCTAGTTTGAGAAAGCTTGTTTTCATAGTCTCTTGATTTAGATTAGTTAAGCATATTATTATTAAGGGTTAATAAAACTCTTCGGATAATATTTGTAAATAATTTCTCTCACTTTCCCCATAGTATTCTCTGTGTCTAAGCAACACTGCCCTGTTATGTGGTAAATAACCTGACTGATGACTTATCCTGTCATGGGTATCAAAAAGTCAAAAACCAGGAATAACTTGGTTCCCAAAGAAGAATGTCAAAATTGAGCAGGTAATTACCAGTCTTATCCTATCTAATCTAACTTCTATGGTTTATTCCTGGCTTCGATAGCAAGTTAGTCCCGACAGTATTAAAAGTCAATTAACAAATTGGGAAAAGATTTATATAAAATGGCAAATTCGACAGGTCTTTAAGGCTTTACGATCAGAAAGTATCATTATTCTTTAAATGATAAACAAATAGCCCCCCATTTCCATGAATGGAATTAGCCCGGAATCCGGGTTTGGATTAATAAAATGTACACACAATCCCATTCTCCGGAATTGTCTTTAACTTCAAGCGGAAAATGGGATCATGCATTAGTCTATTTCAAGGCTTTTTCGCCATAATTGATTCGTACGCCATAATCAGTAACTATCATATTAAGCCCAAGCATTCCCTTCGGGTTCTTCTGGCCTTTTATTTTTCCCGATAAAACATCCTTGCTGAGTGTTATCATATCCGCGACTCTCTGCCTGGTTTCAAGATTTTTACCGAAGAAGTGACCGGGATAGAGTATTTTGATACCATATTTATCCATAATTCTGCCGGTTTTCTCACAGGTCGCTATGAGTGTTGAAAAATCGGTTGTCAGAAGAAGATTCCCTGACCCGAATGCATCGCCGCTGAATCCGTAACCGGCATCCTTGTCTATAAATGTCGTCGATCCCGGAGTGTGTCCGGGAGTAAAAACAACTTCTATTTTACGACCGCCAAGATCGATTATTTCACCGTCCTCAAGGAATTTCACTTCTCCCTTGTAATTGGGCATCATCATCGGAATATTCAGCGTATCAGCAGGATTTATGTATATTTCCGGGAAATAATCAATGGCGGATCCGGTATGATCCGGATGAACATGTGTTGCAACAAGTGTCACCTTTTTATTTGTTATTTGCGCGACCACCTTGTCCAGGTTGGTAATCTTTGTGCCCGCGTCAATAAGTATTGCCTTATCTGATCCTTCAACCAGGTACAGACTCTCATTTGCCATCAGATTACCTGTTCCCACCCATGTGTGCTCATCTATCCGGTGGAATACAACTTCCTCATTTTTGAAAACTTCTTTTCCTTCGATCTGAAGCCCGCCTGGCTGAGCAGAAAGAAAAGTCGGAATGACTGCTCCAAACAGGAATGATATAATTGTCTTTTTCATCATAATATAATTTTGATTTTAATGGTATGATAGCCTGCCCCGCTCAGGCGGGGGAACCCACATGTTTGAAAATTATATTCATACGTGTTTGTGTTTGAATTCAATCATGTGAGTTTCATTATAAGAAAGTTTTTCAGTTAATTACAGTACGGATGTAAATGAATAGTTTCCTGAGCCGAGTTCGAAGACAGCTTTGCCATTCTCGTACCTGAGAAATGTCACACCTTTTGCCTTCTTTGTCTTTCTGCCGCTTTCCCTGATTTCTTTTACAGAGGAGGCAGGCAGGTATAGCTTTGCAGTCGTGTTTGCCGGGACTACTGCCCTGTAGCTCAGTATTTCGCCATCAGTCTTCCATTCGCTTTCTATTTTTCCGTACATGGATTCATAATATGCTTCCACGCTTGTCATCTCCCCGGTCGGATCTGGTTCGGGTTGCAGTATGAACTTTCTGAAACCTGGTTCATCCCGCTGTATTCCTGCTGAATAGGCCATCATCCACTGGCCGACGGCTCCGAAGGAATAATGGTTGAATGAGTTCATGCTGTTGTTGCCGCCAAAGCCGTTCTCCACCGTGTAGGAATTAAGTCTTTCCCAGATACTGGTTGCACCCTGCTCAACCGGGTACAGCCATGAAGGATATGAAGTTTGCTGCAACAGCCTGTAAGCAATCTCAGAATGACCGTTGTCGGAAAGCGCCTTGCTGATCCACGCGGTTCCTATGAAACCAGTCATAAGGGAATATGGCGGACGAACCTCTCCTCCGTCATCCTTGTTTTCACGGGCACATGCTTCAGCCAGGAACTTTACAGCATAGGGTTTATTTTCATCATTGAATGCCCCCAGCGCCAGTCCGACAGCATATGATGACTGTGTATCGGCCAGCTTCATCTCAGGTGTTCCGCCAGCAGTCCTGGCACCGAATCCTCCTCCGGCAAGTCCCATGGTCCGGTGATCGGCGTTGACGAATTTCCTGTTGAAGAACTCCTTTCTTTCATTGTACATCTCACGCCATTTCTTTGTATCGGCTGTCTTACCCAGCACTTCAGAGACCTTTGTTATTATTTCAAGGTTAAATATGTGATAGGCAGCTACCAGTATGGCTGAACCGGTCTGGTTGTTCTGTGGTCCCAGCCAGTCGCCAAGCACTGCCTCGGAGGTCAGGCCGGTTTCCTTGTTGATGGTTGTGGCAAGATAATCCATGTATTTTGCCATGGCATCATAGTGTTCTCTCAGGAGTCCGACATCACCGTACTGAAGATAAGCTTCCCAGGGAAGTGTAATACCTGCGCTGCCCCACAACAAGCCTCCGAAACCACCTCCGACGGGAGCCACGTCGCCGAACCTTCCTCTTTCGTTCTGGGTGTCTCTCATGGCAAGCATATGCCTCCTGAAGAACTGGTCGGTATTAGCCAGGTATGTTGCAGTGCGCGAGTATACATTTACATCGCCCGACCAGCCCATTCTTTCATTCCGCTGGGGGCAGTCGGTAGGTATCGATAGGAAATTCCCGTATTGCGACCACACTATATTCTGCCAGAAACGGTTCACTTTCTCATTCGAGGTCTTGTAACCGGCTGTCAGATCATGAATTGAACTTATGACATTGCCTTTTACATTTTCAGGAAGCGGAGCTTCATTCAGTCCTGTGATTTCCAGGTAACGATATCCGTGGAAGGTAAAGCGCGGAGCTATCCTGTTGTCTCCTGGTTTGAGGATATATATGTCCTGGACATGGGCTGCCCTCAGATTTTCGAGCATCAGCATCCCGGTATTGCCTTCGTATTCTTCAAGATCGGGGTACAGAACCTCGGCAAAGCGAAGCCTGACCGTCTCACCGCCTTTAGCATTTTTCACTGTTATATCAGGAACACCGACCATGTTTTGTCCCATATCGTAAACAAAAACACCCGGGCGTACTTCATTGATGCTCTGTGCGGTCAGAGTCTTGATGATTCTGGCATTTTCACCTATCTGGCCTATAAGGGAGAGTTTGTCGTAATTCAATGATCCTCCTCCGCCCATTCCCGTGATGGTTCCCAGAAAAGCTGTTCCTTCGAGAGGAACCCTGACGGATTTCTTCCAGAGGCTGTCATCAAAGCCGGCCATGTTCCATCCTTTGATATCATCTTCCCTCCGGGCATCATAAACCTCGCCCTGGAAGAAGCTTCCGTAAATTACAGGTCCCTTGTTGAAGTAACGCCATTCCCTGTCGTTGGTGGTCACAATCTCTTCAGTGCCGTCGTTGTAGGTGATTACAAGTTTGGCGAGCAGCGACTGCCTGTCGCCGAAATAATTCCAGTTCCCGCCGGTGAAGGTATAGTTTCCGCTCCACCAGCCCTCGCCCAGCATTGCTCCCATGGCGTTCCTACGGCCCGGCTGAATCATGTCAGTAACATCATAGGTCTGGTACATGTGGCTTATGTTGTACTGTGTCAGGCCGGGGTTAAAATAATCATCACCGGCTCTTTTCCCGTTCAGATAGAACTCATAGATACCCCTGGCAGTTACGTAGAGCCTTGCCCTTACGATTTTCCCCTGTTTAGCCGAAAATTCGGTACGCAAAAGAGGCATTGAGTTCCGGCTGGGATCTGCAACGATCAGGAGTCCTGAGTTACCGCCGTTAAGCCGGTATTCTCCTGATACGACTGAAAAACCGTGTGAGGTGTTTATGTTTCCGGAGAAAATTCCGGAATACGTTTCAGTTGAAAGATCTTCTTTGAAAAGGATGTTGGAAGGTTTACGGTAATTTAGAACGCTAAGCTCCGTGAATGATGCCTTTTGTCCGGCATCCAGGGAAAATCCTATATCGGCCAGCATTGGGAAGGCAATATAATCTCCGCCGTTTCCTGAAGGATTCAGATTTATCCCGCCTCCGCCGAAAGGTCTGTCCTGTTGTTCGCCTCCACCGGCAGAAAGCCTGGTTCCGTTAACAAAGACGGTAAAGCTCCCGAACACGCTTTCGAGCCTGACCTGGTGCGGCTGGTATTTGTTTGTCTCATTGACGGATGTCAAGGGTATGTTGAGGATAAACATAGGCTTGCCGGGGTTATCGGACGGATGATATCCGATCCTGTAGATGTTCAGTTTTGCCAGCCCGTTTTCAGTTCCGTCAAGGCCCGAAATATCCAGCTCCAGTTTTATATAATGGCCGTTTTTGGGGCTGGATATTCCGAATATGTTCATATTCTTGTCGAGAAGCCTGTTATCATTGGCGCCCAGAATAAAAGATGCTCTTTTGCTCGCGCTGCCTTCATCAAGCCGGATCTTATAGCCGACTGTGAACACTGACAGATAGTGCGAGTAAAGTACAAGATCCTCATCTCCGCCACCAATCCATTGAGCGCCGCTCCAGGCGCTGATTTCAGGATTCATCAGTCCGGTTTCAAACCACGATTCCCCGGTGATGCCAAGGCCGGACT
The DNA here is from genome assembly GCA_034679225.1 of Bacteroidales bacterium. GTDB lineage: Bacteria > Bacteroidota > Bacteroidia > Bacteroidales > VadinHA17 > LD21. Next base: position 6,008 of record JAXDBC010000007.1, read on the forward strand.
GATCCCAGACAGTCAGCTTCCAGTTGTACCTGGTTCTTGCTTTCAGGGGAGTTCCGGAATATTCTATTCCGATTGAAACGCTTCCTTCGTTTTTCCCGCTGTCCCAGCTCACCTTTCCCTCCTGATCGCTAACGACGATCTGCCAGGCAGACTGGTAAACCCCGCGCTGTCCGTCTTCGGCCACCATCTGCCAGCTGAACCTGGGCTTCTCCACGTCAATCCCGACCGGGTTGGCAGTATATTCCACCTTCAGACCTGCAAGAGTATTCGCGGTAATGGGTGATTCCGGCATACTGATAAAGATCAGGAGTGCCAGTATGATTTTGATAACAGTTGATGATTTTCTTCTCTTCATTTTTCTGCCTGTGTTTTACTGACGCTTCGAGAGGACATCCTTTTCATATGCCTGTATCTCGGCTATGTAATCCTCGGCCACCGGGACATTGTTTTTCAGGCAGTAATAATTATACACTGCGCCAAGAGGCTTTGTTTTCATTATTTCCATCATTGCCAGCCGCTCGAAGTAATTATTGTTCTCCTCGTATTTTTTAAGAATTGCGAAAGGTTCAAGCAGGGCATTCAGAAATGCGAGTTGGGCTGCCCTTGTGCCGACAACATAGGCGCCGATGCGGTTAAGACTTGCATCGAAATAGTCGAGCCCGACATTGACGCGGTCGAGGGCATTGCACCGGACTATCTCCTGGGCTATATACTGTATTTCGTCATTATAGATTACAACATGGTCGCTGTCCCATCTGACACCACGTGTCATATGAAGCATCAGTTCGTCAACATAAAGCAAAAGCGATGAGATTTTATCGGCAACCTGTTCAGTCGGGTGGAAATGGCCGTTATCGAGGGTGATCAGTTTATTGTTCTTTATACCATACCCGATGTAGAATTCTGACGAACCGACCACCATTGCTTCCGAACCCAAACCGAAAAGCTTGCATTCTATTGAATCCTTAAGATATTCCTTCGGGTATTCGATGCTGAATATTTCATCCAGCGATTTCATCAGCAGTTCGCGGTACGTGAACCTGTCAACAGGAACGTCTTTTGAACCGTCGGGAACCCATATATTATTTACACAGGGAGTTCCGAGCTGTTTTCCCATTTCAGCGCCAATTTTGCGGCATCTCTTGTTATGCTCAACCCAGAATTTCCTTATTTTTTCATTTTTGCTCGAGATAGTAAAGCCGTCTTCTGCAAGCGGGTGTGAAAAGCAGGTGGGATTAAAATCGAGACCTATTCCAAGTTTGAGGGCCCAGTCGATCCATCCCTGGAAATGTTCCACATCAATCTGGTCGCGGTCAACCTTTTTACCCTTGAAGTCGCCGTAGATGGCATGCAGGGAGAGACGCTGCTTTCCGGGAAGGAGGCTCATCACCTTTTCGATGTCAGACTTGAGCTGATCAATTGTCCTTGCCTTTCCGGGGTAATTTCCCGTTGTCTGCAGACCGCCACCGAGGGAGGCATCCGGATTTTCGAATCCGGCTACATCGTCAGTCTGCCAGCAATGAAGGCTTATGTTTATTTTGTCAAGTTTCTCCAGAGCTGCATCAGTATCGACACCTAATTTTGCATACTCTTCCCTGGCATCTTCATATGCCCTGAGGATTTTTTCGTTTTTCATATAGCAATGTGTTTTATATATTTATTATCAGAGTTTTATAACAAAGGTTGAAAGTACCAGGACTACCAGTCCGATCACCAGGACGGTTATTGTTTTCCGCCCGGCTCCTTTCCACTCCTTCAGGAGGATACCCCATATATTGCTGAAAGTAATATTCATTGACATGAGGATGCTCCATGAGAATGCCATCATTGCAGCAGGCAGTTTGCTCTCGCCCATTCCCATGAAAAAGAACTGCATATACCAGAGCGTTCCGCCTAACATGGCAAAAAGTATGTTATTAAACAAAACCGATCCTGAAACCGCAAGATAATCCTTGTAGGACTTGTTTCTTACATTGAGGAAAACACAGTAGATCAGGTTTGTAAAAAAACCGCCAAGGGTGACAAACATTATAACGGGGTTCTTCGCGAAAAGTGCATTTGTGCCGTTGGCAAGAGCAGCCTGCCGTATCGGTTCACCGGCTGTCAGCCCGAAATTGAAGCAGGCACTCATTACACCCGAAAGGATGGCTATCAGGATTCCTTTTTTAAGGGCAAAGTCCTTAACGGCTGCCTTTTTATCCTCTTCAGACATATTTTTGCTTTTCAGGCTTCCCGCGTAGCCGATTATCGAGATACCCACGATGCTTACCATAACGCCGATAAGGATCAGGATACCGGCCCTGCTCGCGAAAAGATTATTCCCGCTGATGATTGGCGGCAGAATAGTTCCTATCGCGGCGCAGAGACCGAGGGCTATCGACTGTCCCAATGCAACTCCCAGGTAGCGCATCGTGAGCCCGAAGGTAAGTCCTCCGATTCCCCAGAGGGCGCCGTAGAATACCGCCATCCATTTCGACGATGAAGGAGCGTCGCTGATTATTGTGCCAAGTGTTCCTGAAGGCACTGTTAGCCATGCGAACAAGATGGGCACTATGATCCAGGAAAATATGCCCTGGACGAGCCAGTAGGATTCCCATGACCATCCCTTTATCTTTTTAATCGGAACATAGAAACTCGCGGCGCAGATACTGCCGATGCTCATTAACAAAATACTCATTACAGGATCCATGAAGCTTAGGTTTTACAGTTTATAACGGACTATGGAATATCCAAACTTAATAAACCAAAAGCTTCCGGTCAATTAACATTCTGGCATAATTTTTACATAAAATGGAAATACGGGTAATCTCCGGATTCACATAAAACAGGAGAAATCTTGTAATCTTATGGCTTATAATAGCTTTACTTAAGATATTTTTTTATAATTTGGCCACTAGCCTTAGAAGGGCAAGGGTAATTAATTAAATGCGCCTTTATATAATTTGTTGAGAGAAATACTTAATCTGGCATAGTCATGGAGAATAATTTCAAATACCTTACTCATAACTCTGAGGACAAAAAATGGGGTTTGTACCTTATGGTTGCCGGATCGGCAAGGATTGAGCCTGATACCTCTTATCCGCCGAAAGGGCATCCCACCGGCTATAACTTTGAATGGAAGAACGGCAGGGCGCTTCAGGAGTACCAGCTAAACTATATTACTGAAGGAGAGGGTATAATGGAAACCAGGAAGGCCAGGTACAATATCAGGGCAGGTTCCATTATTCTTTTGCATCCCAACCTGTGGCACCGCTACAAACCTGTAAGGGACAAAGGCTGGTTCGAGCATTATATCGGCTTCAGGGGTGAGATGGCTGAGAGACTCATTCAATCGTCAGATATCCTTCGGGATATGAATGTGCTCAACATTGGATTTCATGAGAATATTCTTCGCAGCTTCAATGATATTATTGTGGAAACAAGGAACGAGCGGCCCGGGTATCACCAGGTTTGTTCCGGTCTGGTTATGCACATTCTCGGACAGATAATTTCTCTTGAGAAGAACAAGAACTTCATGTATACTTCAGTCGAGAGTGATATCCGGAAAGCATGCCTGATTATAAGACAAAGCATTCATAAGAATATCATTGTAGAAAAAATAGCCAAGGATTTGAATGTTGATTATTCACAATTCAGGAAAGCCTTCAAAAAATACACGGGACTGTCGCCGATGCAGTATCATATGTCGCTCCGAATGAAACAGGCTTCATATCTTTTAACCAACTCCGATCTATCGATCAAGGAGATTGCCTCCCGGCTGGGCTTCTGTTCCCAGTATTATTTTACAAAACTCTTCAAGGAAAAAATGAAGAAGACCCCCAGCAGGTACAGGGAAAGCAGCGGAAGGAAGATGAAGTAAGGCGCAGGGTTCAGGGCACAGGGCTCAGGGCTTCCAAGTCGTGCATGTCTCTTAAAATGAAACTTTTAATTTTTCCAGTGATTAACCCAGTAATATGCAGAGAACAACAAAGGTAAGTGCTCCAAGAATTGCCACCCACAGTCCTTTCGACCTTTTCTTTGTCATATAGAAAATCATGATAAAGCCTGTAAGGGAGATTACGATCAGTATTGCAGCAATAATATCTATTGCAGTGTTCCAGCCGTTTCCGGTGTAGCTGCCCTTGTGAAAGTCGTTCATTGCAGCAATGACACCGGCTGATGTTGCAACCAACTCGTATGATCCGCTTGTCCGGTCAATCATCCCGTAAGCAGTGAAGCCCGGGCCGTCGAATGCCAGTGAGCATTCGGATTCAGAAACCCTGAACTCGGTCAGCCTGCCCCTTATATCGTTTTTTTTCTTTAAGTAATCCACAATAGCGGATTTTTCCGCGACGGCGGTATCGGTACCGGCAATCCATGACAGATCGACATTCCCTTTAAGTATTTCCACCTTCTGCCTGTTTTCAGTCCATGAGGGATGGTTAAGTGTTATGCCTGTCAGGGCAAAGAAAAGCAGGGCGGCAAAGCTGAACATCGACATGTAAAGATGAATCCACCGGATCCAGCCACATATAGATTTATTTGCCATTATCTTGATGAAGTAATTTCAGGACTTAGCTTTACATATTCTATAAAAGCCGAAGCAATTTCAATGCCTCCTTCAAGGTCGACGCGCTTCGGATCATCGTTCAGTTCGATCTCCCTGCTGATCAGCTGGTACGTTCCTCTTTCGCGGACAGCCTCAATATATACCGTGTATTTTCCTAGTTCAACCGTATTGCCGTTGTCGTCCTTCATATCCCATTTAATTGTGTATTTTCCTGCAGAACGTGTAGCGCCGCTTACGGCATCAGTGAAAACCGGTTTCTGTAATTTTTCGAAATGTTTTGCATACCAGCGTTTTAAATCCGGGAGCCAGCGGTTGTTGTTATACCACAGTGCCAGGGTCCGTACGGATTCTGATTTTTCATTTTCCACCCATACTGCAACAAATGGTCTCAGTGACCTGCCTTCAAAGCGCGACAGTTCTAACTCGATGTTAAGCTCAAAATCCCGGACAGGATCGGTGGATTCTATCTGCGACAAGCTGAGTTCAGTTCGCGTGTCGCGGGTTTTCAGCGTACCGGATGAAGTTCCCGGTATCAGTATTGCCGCGAGAATTATTGAATAGAGAATCTTCATAATCTGTTTTTAAATGTCAAAATATTCTTTTACCCGGTTCAGTTTCTGAGAAGTAAAAAAAGTGACAGAAATCCTGACCTAAGCTTTATATATTGACATCTGAACTGTAATAAATATTCCCGGGCTTATAACTAGAAGGCGTCTGGTGGTACGGGGTTTGCGATATGATTTCTTTTGATGACCTTGTGCCCTGCGCCCTGTGCCCTGCGCCCTGCGCTTTTTCTCCCATTCCCCCCCTTCACCTCTTCTCCCCTTCATCTCCTCCAAGCTGCGTGCCGCGTGCCGTTCTTCCGCCCTGTGCCCAAATTGAACCAATAAGTCAAACATCTGAACCGGGAGTTCTTGATTCTGCCTTCCTCCCGGGTTAACTTGTATCAGATTTATTTAAAAGCTGATCAGGACATTATTCAATATTCAATTAATATATAAGGAGGCATAATCATGAAGAAGTTATTTGTACTCTTAATTGCTGTAGGTTTTCTTTTCTCACTCACGGCCAGTGGTCAGTCGTCAGCATGGTACCGGACAGATGAGGGGCAGGTCAGTTGCAAAAAGATCAACGATCAGGGAGACAAGCTTAAAGTTGTGCTTGATAATGGTGAAAAGAAGATCATTCCGGCAGCTTCGGTAAGCTCATACTTCATTGACGACAGGCTGTTTGTGAAAAAGGAGCTTTTTACAGACGGAGTAAAGCAGGAGCAATTCATGGAATTCCTGAAAACCAGGGATGACATGAGTCTGTTCTTGTTTTCAGATAAAGGCAGCTTCCGCTATCTTGTCTACAAGGGCGACGAGTTGTTTGTTGAGGTACTGGACGGTAACCGTGATGAATTCATGAAATTTTTCCACATGAATTAAGACTGAAACGAAGCCATCAGAAAAGCTGGCAACAAGTCTCCCCCTGCCGTTTTGAAACAATAGTGCAAGTTTTTGAGATTTCACGGCAGACTTGTTCCCTTCGGAGACCCGGGCCAAGTATAAAAAATAACCTGATTCGGATAATAACGGTGGTGATATATAGCACTTCGATATGATCTTTAAATGATCTTTTTTGTCAACAGTTAGGTTAATTTACAAAAGGCTGGCGGTCATATTATACGTCAGCCTTTTTTCATAAATTTACCGTTCCTGATTTCAGAAGACAAAATACTTAACAGTTATAATGCGGCGCGATGCATTCATATTGATTTTTTTGTTCTTTTCCAGCGTGGCCTTTCCCCAGGGTGCCGGGATCAGTTTTGATCGTATTTCAATAAGGGAAGGTCTGGCTGATCATTCCATAAATTGTATCACCCAGGATCATATCGGATTTTTGTGGATAGGAGGGGAGAGCGGACTGTACAGGTACGACGGCTATGAGTTTAAATCCTTTCAGTATAAGCCGGGAGACAAGACCACCCAGCATTTTAAGGATATCTACAGGATAAAAGAGGACAGGCAGGGCTTATTATGGATACTTTCAGAAGTTGGAATAGTGCTTTTCGATCCGGAGTTTTCATGTTCCATGCTGCTAAAGCTGTATTCGAATGAGAAAAAGTCGACGGAATTCAATTACAGTCCGGATATTCACATTGACAGCGACGGAGTTGTCTGGGCAACATACAGGAACGGACTGATAAGGATCTTACCCGACAAAGACCTGAAAAAAATCATGGAATCGGATGTTCCGTTCAGGGAGGATGATGTTTTGACAACTGAGTACTATGAACTGCCTGTATCAAAGCCTGGAAACGACAATATGGTAACAAGGATTTTTGAGGATAGTGACCGGATCATGATAATCGGAAGCAGCTCCGGGCTTTTTTTATTTGACAAAAAGCAGGGCGACATTCGTGAAATCGCGGGAGAAAAGGGTTCGGAAGGTTTTAAAAATGTCAGGTCTGTTGTGCGGACTGCAGATCAGTCATACTGGATTGCGGCCGGTGATTATCTCTATAACATGGAAATGCCTGAATCGGGCCTTAATGATGATGGGAATACTGTGACGGGGATCAAGCTGTCCAGATACAGGATAACCGGCAACCAGATACCAACATCCCTGTTTGTGGACAGTAAAAACAACATCCTTATGGGTACTATCCAGGGATTTTACAGAATCGACAAAGATACTTCCAGTGGCAATATTATCTACAACCAGTTGGATATTAATGAGAATGATCCTGAATTCTATGGCTATGCAAAGACCATTCTGGATATTTTTGAGGACAGGTCGGGAGTAATATGGACAGCTCAGGATTATTATGGGATAACCAGGTTTTATCTAAACGGCACACGCTTCAATTCTTACCGGGATTTGATAGTCAGGTACTTTAAAAACACGGATATCAATCCTGTATACAAGGACAGTAAGGGTTTTCTCTGGGTTGGCACTTATGGTGGTGGGCTGCACAGAATAAAGCTGGATGACTTAAGTGTCAGACAGTTTGATATGCCTGAGAACAGGAACAATATAATTTGCATGCAGGAAGTTTCTCCGGGACTGTTCTGGCTGGGAACTAGCCGGGGGATAGCAGAATTCAATGTTGCGACTTCCCGGGCCGGCGATCCGTCACCACCGGCATTAGAGCCAATAAATCAGAAAGAGATTCTTATCTGGGATATGCTGAAGGATAAAAGCCGTGTCTGGTTTGCTGCCCGGGATGGATTGTATGTTTTCGATTCAGTTACGGGTAAGTTGAATCATTATTCCTTTGCA
>JAXDBC010000008.1:0-9311 GCA_034679225.1 Bacteroidales bacterium
TATATGCCATGATTGTCGATTCAAAAGAAGACAATGTTGCATTCTATCGAAAGTCATATAAGCAGGACATGGAACCCCTTGATCAGGCAGTCCTGACAAATCAATATAAAAAGATATTTGAGGGCTACTTCTGGTCAAAAAAATGATTACCGGCTGCTAATGCGCACAATGCAATAGCAGGTGTTCGTAGCATACCTGATCAGATCAGCTTCCCGATTGCATGGTCGCTAAAAGCCCGTTAAATTTAACCGCGGGGCTGTTAGAAATAATTTCAGGCAAATCTGTATAATAACAATATTGTATATCTTTGTGAAAAGCATGTTTTTTTAGTAAAAACAATCAAAAACACATCCCCATGAAAAAGCTAATAATCAAATTCATCGCGCTCATCCTGAGTACATCTTTCCTGCTATCAGGCTGTGCAAGTACCACGGTGTTCCAGACCTCACCTTCCGGTGCAAAACTATATATAAATGATGAGCTTGTAGGTAATACACCTTACACTTATTCCGACACTAAAATCGTTGGAACAACAACTATTGTAAGAATTAAAGCTGAGGGATACGAGGATTTTAATTATGTCCTCAAACGAAATGAGGAGGCTAATGTTGGGGCAATCATCGGAGGAATTTTTGTATTGTTTCCATTCTTATGGGTAATGGACTATAAACCAATACACAGCTTTGAACTTGTCCCACTAAATAAATGATTAATCGCCTGTCAGTAATAAAACTTACCCTGAAATTACTCTGTGCCCTGAGCCCCGTGCTCTGAGCCATGAGCCCTGCGCTCTGTGCTCCGTGCCCTGCGCCCTGCGCCTGCGTCTGGCGGTTAAAGGCTGAAAGTTTCAGTTTTTTTGCATTAACGCTCTTCCCGCGTGCCGCGTGCCGCACGCCGTTCTTTCGCCCCGCGCCCCGCGTCCTGCGCCCCGTGCTTAATTGTTCATGTTTTCTGAAGAATCACAACTGCTTACTTTTAACTCGTAATTCGCGGAATTAATCAAAGTATAGTATAATATTATGCATAAACTATTCATTTCTATTATCATGCTTTCAATCTTCTGTTCATGTTCAAAACAGATACAACCGAAAGTTATATCCGGTGACAAATTATTAATCGTAAATGCAGATGATCTCTGTATGAACGATGAGACAAGCAATGCAATAATCGACGCGTACCGAAATGGTATTGTTACAAGTACCAGCGCTTTTGTAACCTTTGCAGAACCAGTGTCTGCACTGAAACGTATTCATTCTGAAAATCCTGATTTGCCCATAGGTATTCATTTGAATATAACTGAAGGGAAACCGCTTCTTCCCGCGGGTGAGATACCCAGCCTTGTTGACAAAAACGGTAATTTTTTCTCACCCGATCAAATAATGTCTAAGCTGCCGGACATGAAAATTGAGGATGTCCGAAAAGAATTAAATGCACAAGTCCAACTATTCATTTCTTCAGGAGTGCCTCTTGATCATATCAATTGCCATCATCATATAACAGCACTGTACACTCCCTTCCATAGTGTAATGAGAGAAATATGCCTGCAATACAATGTTCCCATGAGAAATCCGGTGCCCTACAGCATTTACAAAAAAATGAATGTAAATAAGGGTAGTGGAGGAGCTTCAGCGGCAAAAGAAATGATTGTCTATGGCCTGCTTCATCCGTTTAAATCTTTTCCGATGATGAAAGTGATGGGTCCGGCTGCATTTATTGAACAGGAGAAAATTAATAATGAAGCAGGAATTAAAATGCCCGACTGGTTTATTGATTCCTTTTTTGAAAATGCAAGTGTGAGTGACCTGAATTCAATTATAATGCAATTACCAAATGGAGTCTCAGAAATAATGTGTCATCCCGGAAGAGCCGGTGAAGTAAAAGTTCTTTCTGATCCGGATGTAAAAACGACTCTGGAAAAATCTCAGGTGCGACTTGTGAAATTCGATACCATTAAATAATAGTTCATTCACTTTCATTTAACACCCGTTGGTTGCAAAATTCAATTTTGAGAAGCAATGGATCTTTATCAGGTTTATCGGGACTCATGCTGATTATGAGAAAATTGATGCAAACACGATTTAAGAAGAGAAACTATTAGTATTAGACTGATTAAAACGGAGGCAGATTACCAAAGAGCTCTTAAAAGACTTGAGGAAATTTTTGATGCAAAAATAGGGACTATAGAAAGTGATGAGGCTGATGTTCTTGGATTACTCATTGATGAATACGAAAAGAAGCACTACTTCATAGATGCCCCGGATCCGATTGATTAGCAAAATGACGCGAGACGGAAGAACGGTACGCGGGTGCGCGGTACGCGGCGTGAAGAAGATGAAGGGGAGAATGGGAGAATGGGAGAATGGGAGAAGGGGAGAATGGGAGAAGAGGAGAAGAGGAGAAGAGGAGACTAAAGGACGAAGAGACTAAGTGACGGCAAGACTGCAAGACCGCAAGACTGCAAGACCGCAAGACTGCAAGACCGCAAGACTGCAAGACCGCAAGACAATGTATTATGTATTATAGGCGATGTATTATGTATTGCTTTCCACTTTTCACTTTCCACTTTCTACTTTTCACTTTCAACTTTCTGCTGTCAACCCGGCAAATCTGACGTTTTGCACACCGGATCCGGGTCGTTTAGAACTCCAAAAAGCCCAAAATCGGGTTTTTATGTCTAAGTTATCATGCCATTGGTCAAAACCTGATTAATTCCCTGTTAAACTGATTTATTGATTGCAAGTACCAGTAATACAGATAATTATATGAGATGAAATACTAAAAACCACCTTCCGGGGTGGTTTTTTTGTAAATAAGGCCTCAGTTTTGACGAACGGTAGTTTAATCCCTGCGAACTGTCAGGACTGTTGCCATGACCGGCTTCTATGAGCTGATGAATGGCTTTTGAAACAGCCGCAAAACCCCATGTAGTGGGCTTCCGCGTATTGACATGAGGCTTTCTGGGTGTTAATTTTACCATACAATTTTTAATTAAAAACCAGACAGCCATGAGAACACATTATGAAATTTCGTCACAGGAAACCGGTACAGTAATAATAAGGTGCCGTAAAATCTCCAAAGCCCTTCGCAGATGGTTAAGGGAAAGAGATGTTGAATTCAATCACAGGTTTTTCCTGGCCTGATGATACCGTATATTAAATAATATGTTAAACCAAATAAAAAGAAAAAAGACATGAAAATCAAGAATTGGTATTTTGCAGCTCTTGTGATCCTCGTAATTATGGCAGGATGCTCGAAACCTGATGATGATGCAAACCTTTCGATGCCTGGTATGGATCCCGTCAGTGCAGTTGCCCTGAATATAAAGGCCGGCTTTGAAGGGTATTACTCTCCCGTAAAAGGTATTGCTGATACATGCAAGTCGCAAACTTTCCCGCTGATCGCAGGTCAGCATACAACGATGGGAACGGTTGTCGTATCGAATGATGCCGGATTCCTTTATGTAACATTTAATTCAGACGAAAACTGGGATCTGGATGAGCTTCATCTCTTCATTCTCGACTCAGCTCCTACAGGCAGACTTGCCCCCGGTCAGGCTCCGTATAAGGTCGAAAACCTTGCCGATGGCACTCATTCCTATACTTTTGCCATTCCACTGGATGAAGACCTTGAATGCGGAAGAGGAATTTGGATCCAGGCTCATGCAGCCACCGGAGGTGAAACTGCATACGGAGGAACAATAACTAAGCCGGTCACCGGAGGTGCATGGTTCGGCACTATATACTATGAAATCGAATGTTGTGAAGAAGATGATGAATGCGACCTTTCAGCTTCAGCAGTCGTGACAGATGTTAAGTGCTTCGGCGCTTCAACCGGAAATATCAATGTGACCGTAAGCGGCGGAACCGCTCCCTATACCTTTATATGGAACACCGAAGCTACAACGGAAGACCTTGAGAACATTCCGGCAGGCGAATACTCAGTTACAATTTATGATGCTGCCCAGTGTATGTTTGTCCTGGATAAGATAATGGTCCTTCAGCCGGCATCAGGGATCAGCGCATCAAGCGTAGTTACCCAAATCTCGGCTTATGGAGCCAATGACGGAGCCATTGATGTAACAGTTTCAGGCGGAACACCTCCCTATAACTATCTCTGGAGCAATGGCGCCACAACCCAGGACCTCAGTGCACTTGGTCCGGGTATCTACAGTGTTGTCATTACCGATGCTAACGGCTGCAGTACAGTTCTCAGGGAGATCTTTGTCGAAGAACCGGATGAGGAAGAAATACCCATGATCGCCTTTGCAAGGAAAACTTACGAACCGATGGTACATTGCTTCCTCGGAGAGGATTTTGCAGAGTATGATTTTAATCAATGGGGATGGACCAATGGCGCCCTGGCACCAAATGAAGAATTCACCTCACACTACGAACTGTGGACCAATGTTGACGGTTGTGGTATTGAAGGAGCAACGAAAGTTGGATACATTAATATGCAGTACTCCGGCGGAACTGCAACAGCTGTCATCACTATGATCGGAGATTATACAATGAGCGAAGCACGCATGTACATTGGCAACGACATTCTTCCGGTAGTTGATGGCAATTACACAGTCGATCCGGCTGACTATCCCTACGTTCATGCAGGACTTGGCGGAGCCACGACTGATACCTTTACAGTTAACGGGCTCAATGGAGATATTTACATAATAGGTTATGTTGTACTGGGCGGACAGGAAAACAATTTTCTGAGATAATAGCTGTTTGGTTTAATGTGTGTTCCAGGCTTTATGCCTGTCAGATCCCGGGCTTTTTGACCGGGATCTTTTTTTTTTATACACCGGCATGAGCACTGACTTAAAACTTCCGGATCATCCTTGCATATATCAAGCCAATATCAAAAAGATATCATAATAATATCAAAACAATATTAAATAGATATAAAAAGATATCATAATAATATCAAAACGATATTATAACAATATTAAACAGATATAAAAATATATCATAATGATATCATTTTGATGAATATTGCATACATTTGTATAATCTAACCAAATCACACGGGTGGTTAGTGAGGAATCTAACACGCCTGATATGAGTCAGAAAAAATCCATATTGCTAAGGATTGAGCCCCGTATTTTCAAAGCCATCGAGAAATGGGCTAATGATGAGTTGCGCAGCACCAACGGCCAGATAGTTTATCTTCTTGAGCAGGCTCTCCGCGATGCCGGAAGGTACAAGGGGAAACGGGATGATGTGGGCGAACAGGGGAAAGGGTGAGCCTATTGATTGATGAAATAGACAGAATGGCAGGCAGCGATGCCCGCGGTTTCGGTTCTCAATCTGCTGGTTCCCAGACTGATCCCGGCATACCCGCTGCTCAGTGCCAGATCAATCTCTTCCTTGCTGAAATCGCCTTCGGGGCCGATCAGGATCAGTGCATCCATACCTTTCCGGTAAACAAGATCCATTTTTTTTAATTCGGAACCGCGATCGCAGTGGGCTATCATTTTTATCCCGGAATGCCCGGCAGCGATGAATTCCCTGAACGGCAGTGCTTCATTAAGCAGTGGTTTGTAAGCCTTTAGCGATTGCTTCATTGCTGAAATGATGATGTTGTTTATTCTTTCGGTCTTTATGCCCTTCTTCTCGGTATTCCTGCAGACCAGTGGGGTTATCTCGTCAATTCCCAGTTCCACGCTCTTTTCAATTAACCACTCGAATCGTTCCTGGTTTTTTATGGGTGACACGGCCATGTGAAGTCTGTACTCCCTTTTTTCAAATCCCTGAAAGCTGTCAGTTATCCTTATCCTGCAGGCTGATGGGTCGCTGCCGGTAATTATTCCCTCGTAGTATCCGCCTTTGCCGTCAACCAGTTTCACGCGGTCGTCTTTGGTCATACGCAGCACCCTGATGCAGTGCCGCGATTCACTTTCATCCATCACGCACGAATCGCCGGTGATACCAGGCACGTAGAAAATATGCATCGCGATAGGGTTTTATTTATTGGTCTTATCTGACAAGGCCATCGAGTTGATTGATTACAGCTTCCTCACCCTCGGTCATTCTTCTCAGGAAGCGGTCGAGCCTGTCCTCTACAGCTATCATATAGGTATAGGGTTTTCTTTCAGAATCATCGGGATGCTTCCTGTCTCTCAGCCTTATGGAGCTTATAAGCTTGTTGAATTCTATATTGCCGGCCTGGGCCATCATAACACCTCTGAAATAAGAGAAGTAATACCATGTTGAAGGGTCGGCCTTAAGATAAATGTCAATCATATCGCCGCTTCTTCTTCTCTGAATATCCACGTATCCGTCAACATACACGTTGACCGGCTGTCCGCCGATATAACCGATTCCTATCTTTCCCTTCGAGCGGAAAGAAGAGGAAGCCTCATTCCAGTAAAGAGTAACATCGTTAAGGAGGATCTCATAGCTGAATTCCTTTGGCATGTTCCCGGAGGAGCCGAAAAGGCTCGTTTCCTGTCTTATCTGTGTAGCGGCGCTTTTCCCGATAAGATCGTTCAATCCCTTGATATAGAAATCCGAGTTCAGGTTTACCGGCTTGAGCGTGGGCATCATTTTGATCTCATCGCTCACCATTTTCAGGGCTTCGGGGGAGAAGAAGAAATCGAGCCCCAGAATTGTCCTGATCTCAATTTTCCCAGAATCGGTGTTATTAACGAAATTCCCTGCCGTAGCCATCAGAACATGATCGAAGTTAGCTCCGAAATCCAGTTTTCCCTCACCGTTCAAGATGCAGGAAGTTCTGTCGAGCGAAACCATGTTCCCTGATGCTGACGGATCGGCGATTTTTTCGAGCGATGATATCTGGTACCTGTTGCCCTGTTTGTTATACCACAGATATCCGGTTGCATTCACCAGTCCTGCGTCCGACCATGATTTCTTCTCGCTCAGGAAGGCAGGATAGAAATGCAGGGAATCGATATTAATGAAAGAACCCGAAACAAGTATCTCGTCATTGGGATTCCTGGGCTTATCTGATATCGCGATCATTACATTCATCGGATCGATGAACGATTTGAATTTCACGGGATGGCTTCTGATACGGCCGCAGTCGTGGACTATGCCGGCCGAACCGGTGAACAGCAGATTCGGGGAGTTTGAATAAAGGTTAACATCACCGGAGAACGAGAAGGCAGGGCTAAGCATGAATTCAGCATCGGCAGGGATGAATCCCTTTGCACTTGTTGCCATGGTGTCGACGGTGATCTCAGGAAAACTGATCTGCTGAATGCGCTTGCTGTCGTCTATGTAGTCGTAGACAGCGCTTCCTGAATATCTCCTTGAGGACTCAATTTCTATATTGGCCGAATGCAGGATATGCCGGTTGTTGACTGCAATAAGGGCATTGGTCAGCTTATCAATAGCCGCTCTTCTCCTGACAGTGATCTTTCCCATATCGGGTTGAATAAGGGCATCAGCTACACGGATATAGTTAATGTCTTCGGCTTCAATATATTCCTCGTTGACATTGTAGCTCGCCTTTAGTGATGTAAAGGAAATCGTGTCGCGGATGTTGTTGGTTGCAATAAAAGTCGGTTTTTCAGGAGAGCTCAGACTGGCCCTCAGCAGCTGATCAGCCGGCATAAGTCCGGAGGCTTTTTTTCCTTTTTGTACCATCGCGAGCATCTTCGTATCCTGGTTGTATTCAAAATCAGTCATGGTACAGATATACTGTACTTCCGGAAACTTCACTACCGATGAATCGGTGTTAAGTTGGAATCTCGTGAGCTTCGTTGCAAAGTTTATATCGGCATTGACATTGTCAGCGATAAAGGCATATCCGCTTGTGGATGGTGATTTCAGGTTGTAGTCCGCGGTATCTGCCCTGATTGTTAGCGTTTGAAACGCGAACTGCCCTGAAGTGATCCTTGAATCGGGCATATCGATTATACCGCTTCCCCATAGACCATTGCTCTTCAGATTTATGCTTCCGTCGAGAGTGGTGCCGTTGGCGAACATATTGAAGTTTTTGCCGCCGGTATTGAATCCATGCCATTCATCCTTTCCGGGAAACCATTTTATTTCGACATCCGTGCCTGTCAGTTCGGGAAAAAGTTCTGTGCCGTCATTTGCAATATTGAAAGTGTTCGCTTTTGTAAGCATTGAGTCGGGAAAGAATCGGTACTCGTCCGAAGTGGTGGTGGAGGTGAGGTGCCTGAGCACTCCGCTACCGATCAGTCCCTTGTTGCTCATGTGTATCTGATCGAACAGTACAGCCTTCCCGTCATAGATCTTAAGGCCATCTTCCGGAATGCTCATCTGGAATCCGAGGGAGTTGTTCTCCTGGACTGTCAGGAATTGTTTAGAAGGTTCAATTATATTTCCCCCGTAAAAATCGCCCGTGAGTCTCAGTTCGGAGCTTGAATAGTGGTCGATGTTTTCAAATGTGAAGGGGTCTATCCTGAAATAGAAATCATCTCTCTTGTAGACACCCTCCAGGCCTTCTATCTTATCGTAAAAGATGTAGGATGAAGATGTTGAGTTGACTATAGGATACTGGGAAAGGCTTTTCAGTCCCGATTTGTTATTAGGATCGTCAATATACAGCTGAGCCGATCCCAGTTCAACCACACTATTGATATAAAGTGCAATGGCATTGCCGTATTCATCAAGTTCTTCAGTTTCCACCGCGAGATGCATGGAGTCTATACTCTGGAGATTTATTTTAAAGGTATCGTAGCTAAATTGGAAATTCTTTCCAAAGAAGGTAAAGAGGCCGGCAAGAACTGCTCCGTCAAATTTGAACTGCTTGTTTTTTCCAAGCACTATCTGCTTGTTAGATGGAAAAATGGCTACCTTCTGGGAGTCGCTTATGAAAATACTTTCGACGCCGTTAACTGTCAGGCTGAAATCTTTAAGGTCAAGAAAAGCATTATCTACCGGCGCCCTTGTCTCACTGAATATTGAAATCACATCGTAGTCCTTTTTTCCGGCATAGGAGTCGATGTAATCCATTGTCTTCTGCTTTATGGTAACTTCCTGCTTCGACTGGTCATAGAAGATGAATCCGCGCTTTGCCATGTCGATGCACAGAGCTGTTACATATTCCTCTGATTTATTTAGCCATTTTGCAAACTCACTCACGGGAAATGTTTCGGAGTAGTACCACTCGCTGAATTTCCTGAGTCTTGTAAGCGGATGTTCATTGTCGAGGTTCATCAGTTTCAGGAAGTCATCCGAGTCGAAAAAGGTTGACGACTCGAACAAAGCCTGTCCCATTGCAGCGCCCATCGGTCTCGAAATAACCGCGTTTTTCTCATCCATATTCCACGACAGGTTTTCAAAATACATGTCGACGTTGTGAAATGTGTTGTAGTAAGG
>JAXDBC010000009.1:0-9345 GCA_034679225.1 Bacteroidales bacterium
AGTCTCCAACCGATATGGGGGTGAACCGTGTCAGTTCAGGGATCGTGGATGATCATGCTATCTCCGAAGCTTCCCACCAGGAGATTATACGGAGATACTTCAGATGTGCCGTGGAATATGCGATGGGTATCGTGGATAAGGAGACCCTCAACCGGGCTGTTCAGACTATGTGCAAGGTGGGTGCGGTAGTGGAAGATCGCAAGGTGGTGCTGCCTGCAAGGCAAGCTGCAAAGGACGCGGAAAAAAACGGGAAAGGTAATGAAGGAATCTTCTGCGGCGCCGCCATCGAACTGCACAACGGCCCCATCATAACAGGTAAAAACTCTCCACTAATGCATGCCGCTTCCAGCCTGATCCTGAATGCCACCAAATACCTGTCAGGGATCCCCGATAATATGCACCTCCTTCCCAAAAACATTATTGACTCGGTCACCTATATGAAAAAGGAGATACTGAAAGGCAAGATGGTCAGCCTGGATGTGGAGGAGACACTGATCCTGCTTGGTATAAGCGCCCTGTATAACCCCGCGGCACAGATGGCCATGGAAAATTTAAAATACCTGCGCGATTGTGAGGTGCACCTTACCCATATCCCCACACCGGGAGACGAGGCAGGATTGCGGAAGCTTCAGCTAAACGTGACCTGCGATCCCGAGTTCTCAAGTAAAAGCCTTTTTATTGGCAGCTGAGCAGGATACCTGCTGATAACTGATCCAGCCGGCCGGCGGTGGAGACTCACTCACCTCTAAACGTTAACTCCCAGGTCATAACGGATATTCCGCTCTGAACAGAAACGAACCACCAGCATTGCCTGGTCGCGGTAAAACTGCTGAAAATGCCTGACATCCCCTGCCTGTGGATTGTAGTTCCATCCGCCGAAATACAGATGGTCGACAAAATCCACCGTTTTTAAGAGATCATCAGGGTCTTGTTTCATCACTACAGGTGTGGGATATGGTTCTATGTGAACATACGTTTCACAGCCGTTCAGATGCAATACCCTGAGGGCAGCGATCCTGTCAGCGTATGGAGCAGAATTGGGTTCCCACTTTCTGCGGAATCCCTCGTTCAGCGAGACCAGGCTTATACCATGGCGGTTGTTGGCAGGGAACCGGTCACGGTCAATAAGATCTACGGGCAGCCTGCCCTTGGTGAGGACGGAACACTCAATTCCATGGCTATTGATAAGTTCAATAAGCCTCAGGCTCATGTCTGTCACTTCAGGATACCCCGTCATGAAAGGATCTGTCGATAAACAGAGGTGTATACAATCCGGCTTATTCCTGGCCCGGTGAAGCTCTCTACTCAGCAGTTCATAAGCATTGATCACGAGCCTTGGCGTGCACCACTCGTCGTAGCTCTTCACCCTCCCGTGGTGTTCAGCCATCATATAGGCGTAACAGGGATACCGGCAGCCATGATGACAGCCCAGCACATGGTTGATGGCATAAAACCCCAGGCCGCTTTTATAAAGCAGTGATTTGCGGGTGATGGTTTCCATGAGAATGACCGAAGGTACTAAAATTAATTTCTGTTGGTGATAATCGATGAGATCATTAATCCCCTTCGTAATGGGACATGGTGTAACAATACTCTTGCGACCCCGGATTACAGGCCTGTGGCGCCATCAGCGATGTAAACGGTTCGTAAGACGCGGGAGAATCATGGAAATTGGTGCCCAAGTCCCCGCAAATTACTAGTTAAACAATTCGGCGTCTTTTCCACTTGCCTTATTATTAACCATTAACCATCTCTTTATTATCCCGTTTAATTTTAATTACAGGCTGTATTTCAGTGGTTTATATATTCATTTCCCGGAAAAGTTCCATCCGGCTTATCAGGTTCATACGGGATGCCAGGCAATGATGGGGGGAATACAGGATCAGAATAAAGAAAGAGGGACTTTATGCTCTTTTCATTATTCTGAAGTATGTCTGTTGGGTATCGTACGGCTCAGATTCTATTGTTTTGTGATAGAAGTCCAGGATAAATTTTTCTTAAATGCCAGGGCAACGTTAACCAGGAGGATTAATACCGGCACTTCTACCAGTGGACCAATCACTGTGGCAAAAGCTGCCTCGGAATTGATACCAAACACGGCCACCGCAACCGCAATCGCCAGTTCAAAATCATTGCTTCCGGCGGTAAAAGCCATGGTTGTTGATTTTTCATATCCATGACCCATCCGTTTTGCAATGAAAAATGTGGTAAAAAACATCAGGGCAAAATAGACTGTATAGGGAACAGCAACTCTCAGAACATCAACCGGTAATCTTATTATGTTTTCTCCCTTAAGAGAGAACATCACAAAAATTGTGAAAAGAAGAGCAATGGGTGTAAGCCAGGATATTTTCGGTATGAACTTACTGTAGTACCAGTCATCGCCTGAAATTCTGCGAAATACCAGATTGGTAATCAGTCCCGTGAAGAAAGGGACACCGAGAAAGATGAATACCGTTTTTGCGATCTCGGAAATAGAAACCTCCACGATGGAACCCCTTAACCCGAACAAGGGCGGAAGGATGGTAATGAAAATGTAAGCATACACTGAATAAAGGAATACCTGGAACAAGGCATTGAATGCCACCAATCCGGCAGCCAGTTCAGTATCTCCTTTTGCCAGATCATTCCAGACAAGGACCATAGCGATACACCTTGCCAGTCCAACAAGAATTACTCCCACCATCAATCCGGGATGGTTTTGAAGAAATAAAATAGCAAGTAAAAACATAACAACCGGTCCGACAATCCAGTTCTGAGTAAGTGACAGCCCCAGCAGTTTCAGGTTTTTAAACACCAGTGGTAGTTTTTCGTATCTGACTTTTGCCAGGGGGGGATACATCATAAGGATAAGACCGATGGCGATAGGTATATTTGTTGTTCCCCTGCTGAATGAATTCCAGAATCCTGAAATTTCCGGGATGAAATAACCGACGATAACACCGATAAACATTACCAGGAATATCCAGAGGGTAAGATAGCGGTCAAAAAATGAAAGCTGCCCGGTTGTTCCCATACTGTTACTCTTCTGAGGTTAACGTTTTTCTCTGCAATTGCATAAAACTGGCTTTTTAGCCGAAACAGTAATACTGTAAATGCCCGTTTTTCCTGTCTGGTAAAAACTCAGCTCATCAGAATTGCAATATTCAGCCAGAATAGATTCCGGTAAGCCGGTCTCTATTTCTTTATGAACGATAATATCCACAAAACCGGTATTCTTGATCATCTCTAAATACTCTCCCATTTCACTGGCACCCGCAACACATCCGGCATACATTTCCGCATCCTTTTTTAATTTTTCGGGTAAGGTTCCTTTTATTACAATATCTGAAACACAAAATCGCCCCGTCGGCTTCAACACCCTGAAAATTTCTTTGAACGCTTTACGCTTGTCAGGGACAAGATTAAGGACACAATTGGAAATGACAACATCAAACATGTTATTTTCAAATGGCATTTCCTCTATTTCCCCAAGTACAAACTCCACATTGTCATACTTCAATTTTTCACAGTTATGCCTTGCCTTTTTTATCATTTGTTCGGTCATATCTAACCCGGTTACCTTCCCGGTTTCCCCAACCAGAGCCCTTGCAACAAAGCAGTCGATACCCGCCCCGCTTCCGAGGTCAAGGACATGGTCTCCTTTTTTAATATCTGAATAATCGGTTGGAATCCCACAGCCGAGGCTCAGATCAGCGCCGGGAATGTAGCCTTCTTTTGTTTTATAACTCTCACTAAAAACGGTATAATCAACTTGTGGATCGCAACAAGAGGAACCACAACATGAAGAATCTTCGGCATCTTGCTCAGCAATTTTACCGTATTTCACTTTAATAAAGTTTTTTATTTCCTCTGTTCTCATAATTCGGTTTATATTTCTGTTAAGTCAATCGTATAAATGAGTCTTTATTAACTTCCCTTATCGCCTGAATTCACCTGACAAAATTCATTTTAAACCTGATGGTTTTTAAGGATCTTAAAAACTAAAATACCCTGTGATTTACCTTACCCATAAAGACCAGACATGTTTCGTTAGCATTATCGCAAACTGTCATTAACTATCTCATTCAGCATTCAGGGATTGATCAGCAGGCCCGGGAGTGTGATGGCCAATGTTAATTAAGGCTTCCTTCATAACGGCAAACGCATGCTGAACAAATTGTCCCGGGAGAATGGATCCGGCAGAGCCAAGATTCCTCCTGTCATCAAAATCCTGCGGAAACCAATTGGTCACCTGACTGCGGCTGCTGTGGCATTTCCACAGGATAGGTATTTTCATGGACACGCTATGTTTCATTTGAAAAAATTCAGATAGATTCGATAAAATTAAACATTTATTTCGTAAGTTTGCGAAATAACGAATTAATTTACTTCAAATGGAGGATAAAATAAAATTTCCTGATGAGACAGAAGAAATTGCCAGGATCTCCAAAGCATTGAGCCATCCGGTAAGGGTGTATATTCTGCAAAAGCTTTCAAAAATGAACTCATGCTGTTATAGTGGTGATCTTGTTGAAGAGCTTCCGATTGGGCGTTCATCGCTCTCACAGCATTTGAAGGAATTGAAATTTGCCGGGTTGATCCAGGGTGAGATAAAAGCTCCTTTTATTAAATATTGCATCAACAGGGAAAACTGGGAAAAAGCACGGTTGCTTCTTGATAAATTCCTGAACGAGAACCGCCCTGCGAATTTCCCCTGTAAATAATTAAAGTGCAATGTATCCCCTAATTAATTTAGATAAAACAAAAACATAAAACTCAAGACAATGGAAATTATTATACTGGGAACCGGTTGTGTGAGATGCAGAACTCTGGAAAAAGTAACCCGTGAAGCTGTCGAGGAAACGCATATTACAGCAACCATAAGAAAGGAAGAAGACATAGTCAAGATAATGAATTACGGGATTATGCATACACCGGGGCTTGTCATTGACGGCAAAGTTGTTTTAAGCGGCCGTGTGCCTTCGGCAAAAGAAATAAAAGAAATATTAATGAATAATCAGATAAAGAAATAGTATGAAATCCATCAGACAATTTTTGGCCATCGCTTTTGTGATTCCTCTTTTCTCATGCGATGCACAGACAGGGAACAAACTGGTTGATACATCCAACGTTTCCTCCGATAAAATTGAAGCCTATTATTTTCACTTCACGGCCCGTTGTACAACATGCAGAACAATTGAAGCAGGTGCCAAGGAAAATCTGGAAACTCTTTATCCTGACCATGTCAGGCGGGGATTGATTACATTTCAGTCTGTAAACCTTGAGGAGGCATCCGGAAGGTTGCTTGCAGAAAAGCTTGGCGTTTCAGGGCAGACACTTCTTATAGTTAGGGGAGACAAGAAGATCAACCTCACCAACGAAGGCTTCATGTATGCAGTTTTCAATCCTGAAAAATTCAAAGAGATTATCAGGGAGAAGGTAGATGATCTGCTCTCCATATAACTGAATGGAATTTCTGACTAATTTACTGGAGAACAGTACAATGCCGTGGCTCACGGCATTGCTGCTGGGTTTAATGACAGCGATAAGTCCCTGTCCGCTCACCACAAACATTACTGCCATAGGATTTATAAGCCGGGATATAGAAAACCGCAACAGGGTTTTTTTAAACGGTTTGTTCTATACACTTGGCAGGGCAATCACTTATACTGCAATCGCATTGATAATCTTCCTCGGTGCCGACCAGCTGAAGTTTGGAGGATTCTTTCAACGCTACGGTG
The DNA here is from genome assembly GCA_034679225.1 of Bacteroidales bacterium. Classification (GTDB taxonomy): domain Bacteria; phylum Bacteroidota; class Bacteroidia; order Bacteroidales; family VadinHA17; genus LD21. The sequence goes on from JAXDBC010000009.1 coordinate 5,724, forward strand.
AGAAAGTTGTTGGCCCGTTTCTGATTTTAATAGGGTTATTCATGTTCGATATAATTAAAATAAGATTCCCGGGATATGGCAGACTGACATCGGGGATGCAGGATAAAAAGAAGTGGAGGTATGTTGATGCATTGCTGCTGGGATTGATTTTTGCCCTTGCATTCTGCCCATACAGCGGTGTGCTTTATTTCGGAATGCTTGTTCCGCTCACTGTTTCAAGCGCCTCCGGACTTTATCTCCCGGTGATATTTGCAGTGGCTACCGGAATTCCGGTCATACTTATAGCATGGGTTCTTGCTTATGCCGTTTCCGGGATAGGGAATGTTTATAACAAGCTCAAATCATTTGAAATCTGGTTCAGAAGGATCATTGCCATTCTGTTTATTACGGCAGGTATTTATTATGTCCTGCGGGTTAACCTGTTATTATTTTGAAAGCATGTTTTGTCACGTTACAAGGTGACATGTTTTAAAAGATTACATTAATATGGAAATCAAAAGAGAGCTAAAAATCCTGGGCTGGATAGTATCCGTTTTTACATTTGCATTTTTCCTGCCGGTTGAGAGCCTGCGATTCAACACTGCCATAGATGCAGCACTGGATCTTGTAAAATGGTATGCCCGGGAACATGTCATTCTCTGTCTCCTTCCCGCTTTCTTTATAGCCGGGGTGATTTCAGTATTCGTCAGTCAGGCTTCTGTTATAAAGTATTTAGGCGCACAAGCAAAGAGATGGATGGCCTACACTGTGGCCGCCGTTTCCGGTACAATCCTGGCTGTCTGTTCGTGTACTATCCTTCCGTTGTTTTCAAGCATACACAAACGGGGGGCAGGTCTTGGACCGGCAATAGCGTTTTTATACTCAGGCCCGGCCATTAATATTCTGGCAATAATACTTACCGCCCGCATACTCGGATTTGAAATGGGTGTGGCAAGAGTAACAGGAGCCGTCTCATTCAGCATTATCATAGGTCTTCTGATGTCCCTTATTTACCGAAGGGAGGAAAAAGAAAAAAGGGAAGAACAGATGGACATTGTCCCTCCTCCGGAGAAACGGCCGGTATGGCAGACAGCCATACATTTCTTTACTCTCGTTCTGATCCTTGTCTTTGCTAACTGGGGTAAACCTGCTGAAGGTGATACAGCAAGTACCTGGTATTTTTTATGGCATTATAAATGGTGGATCACAGGTTTTTTCAGCATCATTCTTGGCTATTCACTTATTAAAATCTTAAAGATAAAATGGCAATGGGTGCTTGGTGCATTTCTTATCACGGTTGCATCGGTTATTCTTTCAAATAATCTTATTGATAGCGATAAGCTCAGACCCCTTGTTCCAATGATTGTCGGAATTATGGCATTAAGCATTATCACAATCCTCGATAAAGTGGATGAAGATAACAAAGCGTGGACCATTGCTACCTGGGATTTTGCAAAGCAAATACTTCCGCTGCTGGCCATAGGAGTTGTCATTACAGGATTCCTGCTAGGTTCAACCCATGATGGTATGACTATCCCCGGAGTGATTCCGGATAAATGGATATCTTCTCTTGTTGGCGGAAATTCCGTCTTTTCAAACTTTTTTGCCTCCGTTGTGGGAGCATTCATGTACTTTGCCACCCTGACGGAGGTGCCGATCCTGCAAGGTCTGATCGCATCGGGGATGGGGAAAGGTCCTGCTCTTGCGCTGCTGTTGGCAGGACCATCACTCTCATTGCCTAATATGCTTGTCATCAGAGGCATTATCGGAACCCGGAAAACCGTTGTGTATGTAAGTCTGGTAATTATTATGGCTACAATTGCAGGAATTTTATATGGCGCCATATAAAAGAAATGAACAGGTGTTCACTGGAACTGTCTATTCAAAAAAGACCTCACGGTGAATTTTACATTCCTGTTATTGAAATACTGAGGATCGGTTTTTCTCACCTTTTCAAGTCCTATTTAAAACAGTTGAAATACTCAGGATAGACTTGCTTTATTGTTTGACATATTTCATAAATGATTCTAATTAATCTCCTGTGCTCAAGCGATAAATGCTGTTTTTATTTCAGTTGATTTCTGGAAATCTATCGGTGAATAATAAAATCCGATAAACGGTTTTATTTAAACATCCAATGTTAACCGAGATCATGAATAGATTAATGTATAAAAATCCTATTCATATTCGGGTGCCGGCAGCAATATACATGTCAGACTTCCGAATCATGCTCGCAAGTGTTACTTCAGCGAGGTATTCTTTTTGATATCCTGTCAATGGTGTGAAGCCGATTAGTTGCATTTTTGTACCGGCAAAATCGTTTATGATTAAATTTGAGGAGCAGCATGTTTTCATGAATCTTGAGTCTTCTGTAAAAGGGAGCTCTATCCTCACATGAATTATTGAACCACTATTCTTTCTTATGAACATAATGGAAACCCTTTATATCTTTACCACATGAATTGTATTGTATGATCAGGGGATTTTTAATTTTGGCACTTCAGCAGTAAATAATTTCAATGATGCAGTTATACAGCCTGTACAGGTGTATATCGGAATTCGTTGTTCTGCGGCTGATATGTTTGAAACTGTTCCCTGCCCGGTTCTTAATAAATGACAGCAAGGCACTTATATAATGATCAGAAGAAAATATACGGCATATTATAGACTGTCGGTTCTTGCGTTGTTATTCTTTACGGTTGCCTGCGATCTGCTGTCAAATACTGTTTTGAGCGATACCTGCCGGCCAAAAGTAGCGGTTGTCCTGAGTGGTGGCGGAGCAAAAGGATTTGCTCATATTGGCGTCCTGAAAGTGCTGGAGGAGGAAGGAATTCCGGTTGACATAATCATCGGGACCAGTATGGGTGCTATTGTCGGCGGATTATATTCCATCGGATACCGGGCGGATGATCTGTGCAGGGTTGCCCTGTCACAGAACTGGCAGGATCTGCTGACCGACAATATATCAAGGAAAGAGCTGGACCAGGTTTCCAAAATAAACCGGCAACGCTATCTGATGACCTTACATATGTCCGATGGAAGCAAGCCTTCTTTACAAGCCGGCTTGATAAATGGACAAAATATATTGAATCTGTTATGCGGTCTTACGGCTGACTTTCATAAGAATACCGCCTTTAATGAGTTTCCGGTTTCTTTTGCATGCATCGGTACCGATTTTAAAACAGGGGAAGAAGTGTTGCTCGATAAGGGATTTTTGCCAGTGGCCATGTTCGCCAGTATGGCTATCCCCGGAATCTTCCTGCCTATTGAATGTAACGGTCACCAGCTTGTTGACGGAGGGGTTGTGAATAACTTCCCTGCCGATGTGGCAAAAAATATGGGAGCAGATATCATCATTGGCGTTGATATAAGCGGCGATCCTGATAAGGATGACAACATAAACACATTAAATGATGTCGTGGGTCAGCTTGTTTCTTTCTATACACTAAGAAAGAACTCTGAAAACAGAGCTCTCTGCGATCTGTTGATCTGCCCTGATATTACCGGGTACAGTGTAACAAGTTTTAACCGTGAAGCAATTGATACCCTGATAAACCGGGGAATACGAGAAGCCCGGACGGTGGTTGATAACATAAGGGAGATAAAATCAGTAAATAAATTGCATAAGGAATATCTCTCCGCA
>JAXDBC010000010.1:0-4789 GCA_034679225.1 Bacteroidales bacterium
AGAGCGGGCTGTGAGTATCACCGACATCGATCTGAAGATGAAATTGCAGTCGAGCCCGAATACCTTCCCGAACCATGATGACAACAGGAAAACATTGGTTTCTGTCCTGATTATGTCATTCTGTCCAAGTTCGTATTTTTTATCCAGGTAGGTGATCTGCCGGTTGGGTCTGTCGATAATATATGTTGATTCGGGGGAGGAGAAGAAGCCTTTTATGATATCCATATCGGGTGAAGGCTCGCACTTTATTTTCAGGAAGTTGAAAAGGTTTACCACGGGAAGGTAAAGTTTCTCGTCTTTTATCAGTGCATCCATCTCGAATGCTCCCAGTCCGGGAATCTCGATGTTTACGGCTATCTCATCATATTCAGGGAGCCCCTGGCCCAGCAAACCATTGTTTACAGATGCGAGCAGTAAAAAGACAATGCTGAAAATTACAGGAAGAAAGCGCACAGAAATCCTTCCTGTCAGAAGATTTTCCGTGTATGCTTTCAGTTCATCCATAAAATTGTATTGCCTTTGCTTCTGGAGTTATTATTCTTTTACAATGGTTATATTGAATGTGCCATTATATGTACCCGGCGGATTTGCTACCGGGCTTCCAACAGTGATTGTCCCTCCCACGTACAACGGTATGGGGACGTTAAAATGCACGGTTGACACGAACGTGGGCCCCGGGTTTGTTGGTCCGGTAACAAGTTGAATTGATCCCCCGGTGCTTCCGGAAATGTTAACGGGAGGTCCGTTAAGTATCGATATCACCGTTCCCCTGTGGGCATGGACCTCAAACATGGCAGCGGAATAAGAATATCCCAAACCGAGGGGGATAACATCACCGGTGGCGGAGCGGCTTCCTGAAGGATCAATTATTACGGTTCCGCCGCTTGCTCCGTGATAAAATGCCCCGAAGCTCAGTATCTGTGAGGTTGGGTAAATCCTTATCGGCCGCGGGGGCTGCTCCTGTCCAAAGGTTGTCTGATTCAACGACAGTATTGCTCCTGTGATCATCAGCAGCCTGAGCAGAGTGTTTCTTATGGATTCAATGGAAATAATCATCTGTTCCGGAAATATATCTTTTTGGATCCCTTGTAATTCGAAGAGGTGAATGTGACAATGTAAACCCCTTCCTTTAGTCCGGGATTGAATTCATGGTAGCCGCTATCATAAATCTTTTCAATAAAAACAGTTTGACCTGTCAGGTTCAACACGCTCAGGTGCCCCGGACCAGTTATTTCCGTTTTCACTATCGTCTTGAGGAAACCGTGGGAACTGTAGGCTGTGAAAAGTTCCTCTGTAAGCGGATTTATGACAGAGGTCGAAGTTGAACGAAGGTTCAGGAAGAACCTACCGGAATAATTTCCCGGATCGAGGCGGACCCGGTATTCGCTACCTTCATGCATTTCAATTTCTGTACCCGTTACCTTGTCGTATATGAATATCCTGGTTTCGTTGATTTCTTCCGGCAGGTCCGTAAGAGTGAAAACGATTTCCCCGTCGATCTCTGTTTTCAATCCGAGTGCTATGACCCGCAGGGTGTCGGTTGACTGGGGCAGTGCATTTATTGAAAGCTTTTTCCCGTCGGACCCCACAGAGTAAAGGTTTGGCACAAGATAATCGGTGTTCATCAGCTTGAGTGCATCAAGCATGGGATCAAAACCGCTTCCGGCTTTCTCGTCAAAGTAGATAACGGCAGGATCGGAGGAAAGAGGATCCCCGGCGAATGTTGCTGTCAGCCTCAGGATTCCGGAGGGTGCTTTTCCTTCCGATTTCGCGAGCGACGGCGATAGTGTCGTAAGTCTCACTCTGTTGTCGAGTCCCAGTATGCCTGTCACCGGGTAAGCGCCGTCTGACACATGAATAAAGAAGCCCTGCATTGAAGCTATCACCGGCGAAGCCAGGCCGTCGAGCGATATTCCATTTATGTAAGCGCTGTATGTTCCTCCGTATTCATCGCCTGAACTTGCCCTGAAGAAATAAAGGGCATTGTCGATATTGGTTTTTGTCCAGCCGGAGGGTGAATTCCAGTCTATGGGCGAAGGATAGGGATTACCTGCAAGGTTGAAACCTTCAGTATAGGTATTGTTGTTATTGGTGAATGTGGCAAACAGGGCTCCGTCGTTTACTATTCCGGTAATATCGGCAGTAAGCTGTGTTCCCGATGAACCGAAATTGGCGGCATACCCCGAGAGGGGATTCAGCGGATCGCCGGGGTTTGTCCAGCTGACCCAACCCGATGTCGTGCTTGCTTCGTTGTAGCTGTACAGAACGGGGAAATCCGAAGCAAGATCGAGTTCGTCGCTTAGCTCGCTTACTGTTGCCGACCGGAATGGAGAGCTGATGTATTTATATCCGAATGCAGATGGAAGGTATCTCTGCATGGTTACGTTACCTGTCACAATTCCTGATCCGGAGCCGTCAATCAGGGCTGTTTCTGAAGCAGTGGAAACCAGGGTCAGGTTGCCCCCGGATGAAAATGAACCACTCTGAACCCTGAGTATTCCTGTAAGGTTGAGAGGACCGCCAAGGCTGACTCCAGCGTAATTATCAATGGTAAGGTTCCTTATTGTATTGTTGAGGAGCATGGATGGATCTATACTTTGCGCGGATATTCCGTTCATCACAATGGTTCCGTCTGAGGCATCTATTATCCCTCCTCCGGTCATCGAACCTGTTATCTCCAGGGTGCTTCCGTCTATTACCAGAGTTGCTCCGGGATCAATTACAAGATTGGTCACGATTCCTGTTTCACCGGTATTTATAACAGGATTATTTGCAGAAACGGGGATTGTAATACTGGCATCAGGAGTGGGAACAATTCTGCACGACCAGTTATCGGGAACGCTCCAGTCGGGTCCTGTGGTACCAGTCCATACCTGATCGTTGTTTATGCCTACAACTGCCTGGTCGGCCAGCATCACGCCGCATCCGTATTCATTTGTAACCCATACGTTATATGTAGTTGGAACTAACTGAATAGCAGTAAGAACCACATCACCGCCGCCCATACTGCTTACCGGCAGACCTACAGGGCTGTTGTCGGTATTCAGGCGAAGCTGGAAGGTCAGCCCTGCAGCAGCTCCTGATATTATTATACTGGCAGGAGCACCGGCACATGTAAATGGATCAGAAACCGCGTTGTCGTTGGGCGGAAGGGGATTAACTTCAACGGCAAGAGATGAAGAAACTGTTGTTGAACCGGTTTCAGCTACTCTCACTTCTCCGGTTCCTGTTGTTGTCCAGGTGACATTTATAATATTACTGGTCGGGCCCGCTGTATAGCTTCCGCCTGTGACAGTCCAGGAATAGCTGTGTCCGCTTACAAGCGGTGTAGAATAGACCTCGGTTGTCCCGAGACAGACCGGATATCTTCCTGTAACGGAAGGATTGGGAATGTCTGTTATGGTTACCTGGAATGGAGCCGTGGTTGCGCTGCATCCTCCAATAACAACTTTCTCGGAGAGTGTTACTGTTCCAAGCGGCCCTGCTCCCCAAAGAACGATAATGCTGCTTGTGCCCTGGCCGCTCTGAATGGTTCCTCCGGTAACACTCCATGCATAGGTCGTACCGGGAACCGGCATGGTACTGTAGCTGACCAGCGAATTGGCCGGGGTGGTAGAGAGTCCTGTGATTGACGGCACAGGAGAGGCATGGAGAGTTATATTGGCTGCTGTTTCGAAATCCCTTATTCCGGTGGTTCCGGTTGCATCCCTGATATAGGATACTGTGAATGAATAGATGCCAGGACCTCCTGAAGCCAGTGCAGGAATTGCGTTTGAAACCACAAGTATGTAGGGGGAGTTGGCAATATTGGAAACAGTTGTTTCATTGGCTCCGTTGATCCTGTACCTGAGGGTCCAGGGTGGTGTTCCCGTCAGGTCGATTGAAATATTTGTTGAAGAACCGTCGTCGCATATTTCTGCAGACCCGCTCGTGATAGTGGCAGTGGGAAGACTTTCCACTCCGATCGTGAACCTGCGGGTTCCTGAAAGGGAAAGCTGTGGATTTGTTTTAATTGTGCCTGAGTACTGGTCTCCTGTTATGCCGCCGTTCCCGCGGTTTATCCACGATAGGTTCCATTCCACAACCCTTAACTTGCTTCTGGAGAGAGCATCTGCCGGAATGATATTGCTGTTGGCATCCCACCTGAGAGTTACATGTCCGGAAGAAGCAGCAGGCCCGGTTATTTCCCAGTATTCGGAATCACTAACCACATCGATCGGTGCTGTTTTGTTTTCAGGATCGAATCCGTCAAGCAGGGGATTGTGATTATGGTACCATGCAGTATAATAACCGGCAGTTGTAACCTCCGACAGTGTCAGTCTGCCATATCTTGCACCTGAAGCGTCTCCTTCCGGGAAAGTGAAGCTGCCTCCTGCAAGCATGTTTTTCTGAAGGGGCCCGCTGACGAATGAGCCGGGACCGCCTCCTGATACAGCAAAGGAGGATGTATTGGAGATCATCAGGATGTTGACATTGTTTGAGCTAATTATCCCCTTTTCAAGTTTGAGCCTGCCGGAGACATTTGTCTTTCCGGAACCGGCAAGGGTAACCCCGGCCACGTTTGACACTGCCAGATCGTAAAACTGGCTGATGGTTGTTCCGCTGGTTATAGTAATCAGCTGGGGAGTGGTGCCGTCTAATATGACTTGTCCTTTCCCTGGTATGAAACCGCCTGTTGACGATGTATTGTTGTCGGTCCAGTTGCCGCCTGCATACAGCTTTCTGTTTGAAACCTCATTGCTGAGAACCGTTGATGCATCTCTTATTGTAAGATTTCCAAGAACTTTAA
>JAXDBC010000011.1:0-30561 GCA_034679225.1 Bacteroidales bacterium
GTGCCTGTCTGATAGCCAATGTTTTTTAGACTCTCAAGACAATTCAGCCTCCTGCTGAAGTCGTGCAGTGTATCGCTGGGGTGTATTTTACTGTAAAGGCCTGGATTGGTTGCTTCCATCCTCAGAAGATATCGATGTGCTCCTGCATCGAACCATTTTTGATATACTTCTTTTTCCTGTTCACCAACCGATAAAGTAATACCAAGCTTTCCATCTGAAAGGTTTTTGATTTTCCTTATCAGGCTTTCGATACGGTTGGTGAATGTTCTGCTTTCCAGCTCCCCTGATTGGAGTGCAACTGAACCGAATCCCTTTTCATATGCAAATGCAGCAGCCTTAAGTATCTCTTCATCAGTCAGGTTGTACCTGCTGATATTTCTGTTACCTTTTCTTATACCACAATAAAGGCAATTTTTTGAGCATATGTTGGAAAACTCGATCAAGCCTCTGAGCCAGACTTTCTTTCCGGCATACTTATCCCTGATCTCACCTGATTTCTGAAAGAGTATGTCCCGGTCATTACCTTCTGACCTGAGAAGCGTTATTATGTCTTCCTTTGAAAGCCCTTCTCTTTCAATAATGCTTCTGACTTCCATTATTAATGCGAATTAAGAGTTAAAAATTAAAAATATGTAAGCAGCTGCGATTCTTCCAAAAATGTGAACAATTAAGCCTTTGGTAGAACGCACCTTTGACGCTCTTTGAATGTCTGTTTTGTCTATAAGCCAATTGAATAAAGCCTCAATAGGTTGTCGGATTTTTGATACGGCAGTTGAATAAAGGTCATTAGCTGCTTTGTTTATTTGAGCAATTCTCTGGGATTGACCCTTAATAGCTTTCATCGGGATCAACATTTTTGAGTTATATGTTTCTTCCATTCTTTTGAAAAAATCTGCATCGTTATAGATTTTGTCACCATAGAATGTTCGGTCATAAAAACTGCTCCAGTACTGTCTTTGAACATTAAGATCGTTTTCAGAAGCAGCAGTAACTATGAGGCTTTCAGGAAAAGGCAAATGACCAGGTCGTGAAAAAGCCAATGCATGAAGTTTGGATCCATGGTAGTACATGCTTTTAGTAGAACAATAGCCCTTATCAGTCAGCTCCTTTGCTACAGCATTTGGACGTTTGCCGGAGCTTGTTATAATCGGGAGCGAATCAACCAGGCTGGTGTCTCTCTGGCAGTCGTCCGGACAATTATTGCTTAGTAATAAACTGGATATATGCTTGAATACTTCACTTAACCGGTTAATCCTGACAACAAAAGCTTCATATGAATGAAGACGTGGAAACCAGGACCGAAGATAATCGTTGGCAAAACTGTGTATTTGTTTTATCTTTAACCGTTGTTCAACTTGCATAACATAAAGATAAATGGTTATAACCTCCTGATCGGTAAACTCAGGCTCGTTATTATTACTGAAGCGCTGACAGAGGTATTTAAGTTCGGAATCATATAAGTCACATATATACAGATAAATAGAGATCAACTTCAACTCTTTTGCCTTGGGAATCATGCTTATAGACATAACCTAGATAATTATATCTTAAGATATTGATTCTCAGGGATTTAAACAAACAAGTCACGTACATTTTATTGACAATCAGTATTTTATATATTAATAACTTATAAGCATTCAACCTTTAATTCGCATCAATAATTAATGTTCTGAATTATTTGGGTATCATCAATTCTATTGAGATAAAAATAATCTTTAATGTGGCTCCAGATTCTTCTGACTATTTTTCCCCTTTAACCTTTCATTACTCTTCAGAACACAATTTATTAATCAAATCTAAATGTTTTTCGACAACAATTTCAGGTCTGAAAACAGGTAACATGCTCCCTGATATTCTATTTTCAAGGCAATATTGAATGCCCGTTGCCAGATCATCTGCATCTTTGTACCTGGCAAGGTAGCCGTTTCCCTTGTGTTTAATTAAATCAGGAATACCTCCCACATTAAAACCTGCAACAGGAGTACCACAGGCTAATGATTCAAGTATTACATAGCCAAAACTTTCTGCCAGAGAGGGGGCAACAAAAACATCAGAAGCATTGTAAACCAATACTGTAGAAAAATCATCCCTCAATCTTCCTATGAATCTTGTTTTAAAAGGGATTGAATCAGCCATGTTCTTATTAAAGGAACTTCCAAAGATAAGAATCAGTATGTTTTCAGCTCCAATTCTGTCCTTTAGTAACATCAACGCACTCATAAGATATTTCCAGCCTTTGTATGGGCTATCTACTGAAGTTGCTCCAAAACTTATTACCCTGGCATTTGGATCAATGTTTAGGATTCCTTTTGCCACCTTTTTATCAAAAGGTTTAAATAACTTATCATCAATTATATTTGGAATATAATAGAGTGGCTTTTCGGATGTCAGTTTTGAAAGTTTTGAGCAATTAAATAACCAATTACTAGGCGAGATAAAACTGAAGTTTTTGAACCCCGAATATAGTTTCATCTTTCTTTTGAACTCTTTATTGGACAAATCATTTTTTTTGTTTCTGGGGAACATCTGACATGCACTGCAAATAGTCTGATATTTCTCGCACTGAAAACTATGATGACATCCTCCTGTTATTGTCCACATATCATGCATAAAAAAAACCAATGGCTTATTGAGCCTAGCTAATTTCTTTATACTTCTCAAGTTAAGGAATCCACCATTAATCCAATGAAGATAAATTACATCAGCATCTGCGATCTCTTTCCTATTAGAAATATCTGCTCCCAGAACCGGGTACGAGAACGAACCGAAACTTTTTATACTACTCCGAGTCAGGTAACTCAAGATTTTACTATCCACCCATGAAATGAACTGATTGATCTTCCCTAAACTACAAATCTTTTGATCCCCAGTTACATCGGAAGACAGAGACAGCATCCGGGAATCAATTCCTGCATTCAATAGTTCGCAATGCAGTCTGTAAGCGGCATTGCCGCTAGCAGGCAAATGTTTCTGTAAATGGACAACTTTGATTCTTTTCATTTTAACCAGATCCCTCCTTTATTTTGAACAACTATTTTGTAATATTGAATCGGCCCAAGGATATAGCCATTAAAATTGGCAATAATAGACGCGATGAATAGGGAATACACTCCTAAATGATATTGTTTTATTAAAAGCAATGCAACAAGAACATATAAGAAAGGACTTATAAAGCAAGACAAAAATTGAATCCTCAATGCACTAATTCCATTTAAAAAACTTGTATACTTTCCGCCAATAAGGGATAGATTATAATAAATAAAACCCCAAAGAGAAAGCGAAAAAGCTATATTGACCTTACCCTCGCCAATCCATAAGCGATAAACCGCACTTGAAAAAATTAACATAAGGACGGCAACAAAGACCAGTATCAAATTAAGCTGATTGTATTTCTTTATTCCATTTCTGATCCACTGAAGATCATTCTGATGATAAGCCTCTGTGGAGGCAGACCAGAAAGGCGTTAAAAATATTGTAAAAACCATGCTTAAAATACCAAAGTACTTATAAACTATATTATATGCTGTTACATCTTCGGTACTGAAATTACGAGCAATAATAATATTAGCAGTCTGAAATTGTACAATCCCTGCAAACTGGATTATAAAAAATACTAATCCAAGGTTAAAAAGGTTCTTTGCAAAAGCAAATCTAACATGTGAAAATGATGGCCTGTATATCTTGTAAGCCCCATTGAACAGAAATAAATTTGCCGCAGTTAAAACCAGTAAAGGAGATACACAAAGTGCAATACCTAATTTTATAAGCGATCCCTCTGTTGTTTTTACAAGAACAAGTATAAAAAGTAAGGAAATTACCTGGCCTAACAGATCTATCAGTGATGCCTTGGCAGGTTTTTGATCTGCCAAAAGGACTGTGCTTATTATTTTCAAGACAAAAGACAGGCAAAAATACGTAAAGACAATAGAAGCCAACGTGGTGACCTCTGATTTCATGCTAACAGGGACGTTTAGAATTTTTGACCAGTCAAGGAAATTGTTGCCTACTAAAAACAGAAGCCATATACATGTAAAAATAATACCCAATATAACATAAGTGGTACTAATATATATCCTGGCAATTGAATCGTCATTTTTTGCCTTTGCTTCAGCAAATTTATTCCTTAACCCTTGCGTGAGACCAATATCAAAGAAGCTTAACCAGCCAACTATTGAGCTTAATGTGAGCCAAATCCCATATCTTGATGAATTAATATAATTGATCGTCACAGGAACAATAATAAGGCTTACGGCAATACTGCAACCTTTTATAAGAAATGATGCCAGAATATTTTTCTTAGCTTTTATGCTTCTCTCGTGGCCTCTCGTAAAATTATCCTTAAAGATTTCCTTTATCCTTTGAATAAAATAAAACATAAAAAGAGCTGGCTTTTAAATTAACAAATGAAGCAAATCATTTTGCCGGATTGGTCTAGTATAAATAAAGCTTCGCTTCGTCAGTCACACTGTTTGCTGACAATTTCAAATATCTATATCTGATTACCTTTCTGTAATATCACTGCGAAAAGCCAGAAAGCAAATTGTAGAAAAAACCTACTTTTGTGCCTCAAAAGCAAATATAAGTGTTTACAGGTTTAATTTTATTAAACTAGTGTAACAGTACCTTTATTAAACAAAGCTTTTGAGTGATTATTGTGATCGTTGTTCAGTGAAATTATTTATTTTTAAAAACCATGTTAACCGAACATCGCGTGATGAGGCCTAAACTAACGAGAAATATCTATATCTATTGATTTATAAATACTCTGATTTGAAAAAAATAACCACACTCCTTGGCATCCTGGTTTTAATTACAGGATTTACACTGTTCTTCTTTTCATATCCTCAAAACGGATTAATTGAATTTCTTTCCAAATCGGCTAGGGTAAATGCAACAATGCTAGTTGTTGAAGGATGGCTTCCTGATTATGCGATGGAAAAGGTAGTCGATGAAATAAACAAAAATTCTTATGATCAAATCCTGACAACAGGAATCATATCGTCAGAATTAGATTACTGCCTGACAGGCATGAATGGATTTCTTATTTTTTATCCCAAATTTCCTCCAGTACTGAAAGAAGTAAACGATTCCCACTGGATTGAAGTAGTTGCAAAAAGTGAAATGGGAGGTTTCTACAGTTGCCACATAAACATATATATCAATAATATCAAAGTAGCCGATGACATAATTGATAATAAAAGCAACAGTTACGGAGTATCATGGTATGGATCTGTTAATAACATAGATTCAATAATGGTTCATTTTGACAATGATATGGTTGACGAGAAAGGTGATAGAAATTTGTATGTAAAGGAGATCATCATTGATAATACTATTAGTATACCATATCAGTTTAATTCAGTTTATGATATCGGCCAACTTGATAACACTGACAGAATTGTCAATGACTATGAATCTGTTGCAGAGTTTGCCAGAATCAGGCTAAAGCTTTTTGGTATCGACACTTCTAAAATTGTGCCCATGCCGGCAAAAAGAAAAAGATTTAACAGAACCCTCTCAAGCGTTCTAGCTGTACATAACTGGCTGGAAATGTCGAATATGTCAGCAACAAGTTTAAATATAATTACATTGGGAATCCACTCCCGTCGCACCTATTTGACTTACAAATCTATACTTGGAAAATCCTGTACAGTGGGAATAATTGCAATTCCTAATTCTTCAATCCCCGATTCAGAAAAACCTGGCAGCAAAAAGATTCTTCTGGAAACAATTCAATTACTATATTATTGGATTATCCTGCTACCTTATAATATTACCTGAAGATCGTTAATTAATTATCCCCCATTCTAAAAACTTGCCAATTCATTTGTTCCTGTCAATATTCTTCTGCCTATATTGATGGTTGTGAAACATTTAAGATCGAAAAAGCTTTAAAAATCATTAATAAGTGGAAAAAAATATTATTCCAATAACAAATTTCGAATTTTATCGTTTAATTTGCAGCGTTGATCAATTTTGTTACTCCTCTAGTCAAATGTAATTATTCATTAAAAAACATCTATGAGAAAGGTTTTTACGATGTTTTTTTGCTCGATAAGTATCATTGCCTCAGCAACTGATTATTATGTGAGTTCATCAGGGGATGATTCAGCAGACGGGCTTTCACCTTCAACACCCTGGCAAACAATTACTAAAGTCAACTCAGAACTTTCAAAAATTACCGCTGGTGATAAAATTCTTTTCAAAAGAGGTGAAACCTTTCAAGGAACTTTAACAGTTTCACAATCAGGAACTGCAGGTAATCCAATTGTTTTTGATGCCTATGGTTCAGGTGCTGAACCTGTTATCAGTGGTTTTACCTCCATTAATGGCTGGACAAGTGAAGGCGGTGGCATATATTCAAAATCAATAACTTGTCAGTCAGCTCCAAATATTCTTACTTTGGATGATAAAAATGTTGCCAGGGGGAGGTGGCCAAATGCCGGATGGATGATCATAGATAGTTTTACAGGAAGTACATCGATTTATGATGCGGCTTTACCCTCATTACCTGATTGGGATGGTGCAGAGGTAATTGTCAGGACCGCGCAATGTCTGGTGGATCGTTCAATAATACAGTCGCATTCTGGCCAGACTTTGACTTTTACCCCTATTACACAAGACCCTGTTGTAGGATCAGGATATTTTATTCAAAACCATCGAAGTGCACTTGATGTTTATGGTGAGTGGTGTTACACTAATGGTACTATCTATATGTATTTTGGCTCTGAAAATCCTTCAAACCACATAGTTAAAGTAAGTGTAATGGACAAGCTTGTTGATATTAATTTTAAAAATTATATCACATTCAAAAATATACACTTTGAAGGAGGTAATTTCAGCAATGTCTGTTTTTACAATTCAGATTTTATTACAATTCAGAATTGCATAGTTGAAAAAGGTGGACGATATGGAATTTTTGGCAGATCTGGCAGCGACAACGTAAAAATTGAAAATAATAGAGTAACCCACAATAATAATATTGGTATTTATTTTGAGTGGGATGCTTGTGTCAATACAAACATCCGAAATAATACTGTTTCGTACTCAGGTTATTTACTTGGCATGGGATTGAGTGGCTATGATTCTTACTGCGGTATTATTAGCAGTGGCACTAATTCTATTACAAGTTATAATAAAGTCGAAAACACCGGTTATACCGGGATAAAATTCGGAGGAGAGAACGCTGAGGTATCATACAATTTCATTAACTACTCCTGCTTAAACAAAGATGATGGTGGTGGAATATATAGCTTCAGAGATTATAATCCCAATAAAGTTATTAAATATAATATCGTTCTAAACAGTCTTGCAAGCCCTGATGGCTGGCATTACTATGAAGATGTAAGATCACATGGGATTTATCTGGATGGTGCTTATAATGTTTTGGTAACTCATAATACAGTTGCCAGCAATGATGGATGTGGGATATTTATGAATGCAGGACGTGGGGTTACTTCTGAGTATAATACTTGCTATGATAATGTCTGGGGAATAAGGGTCCTCTCTGAACCCGATATCGGACTTGCCAGAAACCATAATATTAACAACAATATCCTTTTCGCAAAAGAATACATAGTTCCTCCTTCCTCCCAATGGAAACAATCAGCCTTTGGTTTTGTTACCAAACTTGACGAATCAGACATTGCAATGTTTGGAACATCAGATAATAACTATTTTGCCCGCCCGATAAATGATGATAATTATATTGATGTATGGTATGGAGCATGGGACGGCTTAA
Source organism: Bacteroidales bacterium (assembly GCA_034679225.1). Taxonomy (GTDB): domain Bacteria; phylum Bacteroidota; class Bacteroidia; order Bacteroidales; family VadinHA17; genus LD21. Next base: position 7,742 of record JAXDBC010000011.1, read on the forward strand.
GGAGTGCATATAACCTAAGCGAATGGAAATCAAAGTATGGAAAGGACAGCCATTCACAATCAACGCCGATTACAGTAACTGACACAAGCAAAATAAAATTCCTATACAACGCCTCCACCTCCAATAAGGTTGTTTCCCTCGACGGCAGCTATACCGATGTCAAAGGTGCAAAATACAACGGCTCAATCACACTTGCACCTTATACATCTGCCGTGCTTATGGTTGATCCTGATCCATCGGCTCCTCCGGCAGTACCGGCATACGTAAGCTCTGAAATAAAGGATGGCGCTCCTTCCATCCTTGAAATGACTTACAATCTCTCCCTGGCAAACATAGTTCCTGCAGCTTCATCATTTTCTGTTCAGGTCAACTCTGCAGCAAGAAGTGTCAGCTCGGTCTCTGTTTCGGGAACAAAGGTACTTCTGACTCTGTCAGGCCCTGTTGCCAGTGGGAATACTGTCACTGTAGCATATACCAAACCTTCTGCCAATCCGCTGCAGACTTCCGCCGGAGGCCAGGCTGCAAGCATCGGTGCACAGAGTGTTACAAACAGGATAGCTGCACCTGCACCCCCTGCTGTACCTGTCTATGCAAGTGCAGTTGTGGAAAATGCAGCTCCCTCGGTCGTTGAAATCACCTACAACCTTGCTCTGGCCAACATTGTTCCTGCAGCCTCAGCCTTTACTGTACAGGTAAATGCAGCTGCCAGAAGCGTAAGCTCCGTGTCGGTGTCCGGAACCAGGGTCCTCCTTACTCTTTCAAGCCCGGTGGTCTTTGGAAACACAGTTACAGTAGCATACACAAAGCCATCGTCCAATCCGCTGCAGACATCTGCCGGCGGCCAGGCTGCCACCATTGGAGCCCAGGCTGTAACCAACAGGGTTAACCAGGTTACTCCTCCTCCTGTGGTGAATCCTCCACCCGTAGTTACCAACACTCCTCCGGTGCCGGTAGTTAAGTTTCCGCAAAGAACTTATACCGGCTTCGTAGGTGAAATAAAGGCAAATGAAAGCTACGATACAGACAAGGATAAACTCAGCTTCTCATGGAAGATACCGGATAACATACCTGTATCATCCACAACAGGCGAGGTAATTCAGTTCCTTGCCCCTGTAATTGAATCAGACCATGCTTACGAGTTTATACTGACTGTCAGCGACGGCAAAACCACCCAGACAAAGATAGTCCCGATCACTATTGTCCCTTTTGAACCTGAACTTGAGACAGCAGAGGTCATATCAGCTACAGCATCCAATTATTATTCGACCAATCATCCCTCGAATGCAATAGACGGCAATATCGGAACCATGTGGTCATCCAAGGGAGAAGAACAAAGCCTGATCCTTGAACTGAAATCTCCCTATATTATTAACCACGTTAAGATCGCATTCCAGCCCGGGCAGAAAAGTGAGTCATATTTTGACATTTTCGGTTCCAATGACGGTGAAACGTGGGAACCCATACTTTCTAAGGCAAACTCCTGCTCTTTTTCGGGTGGAATACATGTTTTCGTATTTCCTCTTTCAAAGTCAATGAGTGAGTTCAGATTCCTGAAATTTGTGGGGCTGGGAAACTCAGTTGATACATGGAACTATATATCCGAATTCAGGGTATTTGGTTACAGGTATAAGAAGAGCGCAGATTTCGAAGACCTTATCGTGAAACTATATCCCAATCCCGCCAGAGAGATTGTTAATGTAAGGATAGATGACGACGGATTCAATCCTGATTTTGTTAGGATTCTGACCATGGATGGAAAAGTATTGTACAACGACATAGTCGATCCACTGGTAAGAAACTTCCAGATCCCTGTCAACTTCAACCATGGAGTCTACATAGTACAGATGGGAACCGGGAACATCACCATGTTTACACAGAAACTTGTGGTGTTCAAATAAGATCTGAAAGCTAAAGAATTCTACAGTATTGTAAAATCTATTCTCCTGTTGTTTCTTCTGTCACTCTCCTGGTAATTCGGAGCAATAGGTCTTGTACCTCCCAGACCGAGCGGCACCAGCCTGTTACGGTTGACTCCATTCATAACCAGATAGTTAACCATAGCCTCAGCTCTTCTGGCAGAAAGTGTAAGATTGGCTGTTGCCGATCCTGTATTGTCGGTATGGCAGGCTATCAGAAGCTTGATGGAAGGATTCTTGGCCAGAAATCCCATAACCAGATCCAGCAACTGAGTGCCGGTAGAAGAAAGAGCTTGTGCATTCCGTACAAAAAGCGCATCAGCCGAGACACCGAATATCTTTTCAAGGTTATTCAGTTCCCTCTCGGCAGCATCTTCAACTTCAACCTGATATACTTTTGCATTATCGAATCCGAGACTGGCTATTTCGTTGTATGCAGGGTATGTTGCCATGAGGGTATGTTCCTCTGCGACACAATAACTGTAAACATTCTCTCTGCTAAGGTAGTGCTCCCTGAGAAGGTATTTTCCGGGCAGTTTTCTGAAAACTTCATCATTTTTTTGAAGCTGTGTTCCGGATCTCAGAACTTCAAGTCTGTACACCATAAATCCGTTAAGATCGTTTTCGGCTGAATAAAAGTTAGTTTTGACAGCATGATCGTATTTAAAAACATCCACTACCGGAGCCGGCACAGAATTCTGTCTTTCAAAAGCTTCCTTCTCTGCGACACTGGTGCTTACCCTGATGGGCTTAACTGAGCAGACTTCACGGATAACACCTGTCCTGTCATTTCTTACCTTTAAACCCAGCCTGATCTCGTAATCACCATTCCCGGAGTAGGCATGCTGCACTTTGCCTTCTTTTGAATACTGACCGTCGCCAAAGTGCCAGGTATAACTCAGAACGGTGGAACCGTCATAACTTGAAGTCAGTCCGTCGAGTGTTACCTGCTCCCCGGCCATAGCTGAAACGGGTGAAAGGATTACGGGTTGTTCAATATCCCTCAGGTCGAGGTCGAAAGAAAGCTTTGTAAAGACCACATGACCGGTTTTCTTGTCGGTGGCATCCAGGCTGACCTTATATTTCCCAGGACCCTTATAACAATGTTCTGCACTCCGTCCCGGCGCCGTAGCACCGTCGCCGAAATTCCATGTCAGCTGAAGATACCTGGTGTCGACGGGAATTTTGTCATTGTCGGTAAAGCTGAAGCAATACTGGTTTGTTCTTTGCCTGTCGCAAAAGAAAAGTTGCGGAACATTGGTCCGGAACTGATAAATATCCACTGTCCCTTCCCTGTTTGTCGAGAAGTAACCCCTGTTCATCATCGGATCGGCGACCAGGCCGAAATCATCATATTTTGAATTGACTGGCGCTTCGAGCTGTACCGGGGGGAGCCACTTCCCTTCCGACTGTCGTGTATAGAAAATGTCCTTACCGCCGAAACCCGGATGACCGTCGGAAGAAAAAAACACTCCGCCTTCGCTGTTGACAGAAGGATAGGATTCATTGCCGCGTGTATTGACCTCCGGGCCCATGTTTACCGGATCGTCCCAGTAATCTCCTTTCCAGTCGCAGTAATACAGATCAGTACCTCCGTTCCCCTCGGGATTGTCAGCGGCAAAAAAGAGCCGTTTTCCGTCGGGTGAAATAAACGGAGTTGTTATATTATAGTATTCATTATTAAATCTGAAGTCAAGTATCTTACCCCAGCTTCCGTTTTCGAGGACTGCTGTGAAGATGCCAAGCTTGTTTCTTGGCGATACTTCTTCCCTGTTGACATCGGTTCTTATATTTCTTGAAAAATATACCGTATCACCATTCCTACTGAAAGATGACGGTCCGTCGTTGAAGATGGTCCTCAGTTCCCTTGCAAATATCCTGGACTTCCATGTCAGGGTGTCGGCAAAAACAATGTTAAGCAAGCCCTTGTCCTCGGGGGTAAGGTAATTTTTTACCAGAGCCCTGGTCATATTTGAGCAGAAAACAATTCCATTTTTATAATACACAGGTGAGAATTCATCGCTGTTCTTGGAGCTGACTCCGGCTTTCATTACTGAAGAGGTTTCTGACTGGCCGGAAGCGAGCAGCGGCAAAAGCAGAAGTATAAGAAATGCAGAAAGATATTTTAGTCTCATGGTCGTCGGTTAGAAATTCAATGGGCTTATAGCCTGCACTTTGTAACGGAATTCATATCTTAACATAATTTCATGCGATCCGGAACTATATGTCTGGAGTTTGGCAAAATCATAGTCATAAGTATAACCGAATCTTATCTGGTCGTTAAGCTGAATCTGGAATAAGCCTACCAGGGAGCGGTTATTCCGGTACGCGGCTCCGGCCCAGAAACGGTCCATTATTCTGAAGTGAGCGTTTACGTCATATAGTACTTTGTCGCCGGGGGAAAAAGCAATCAATGTTGAGGGCATGAATTTAAGATTGGGAGACAGATTGAAAAGATAACCTGTATTCAGCAGGTAATAGTACTCCCCCATATTGCCGTTCACCACGTATTTGCTTTTGCCGAAATCATATTTATAACCGAGCAGTTTCGGGATAGATACAGCGGCAAAGAAATTCTTCTCAGAATAGAATGTTCCGAAACTGAAACCCGGGACTACGAATCCTTTTGAGTCAATCAGGATGAAATCATCCTCGGGATCAAGAACGATAAGTTTCGACCATGCTGTATTAGTCACAGTTATCCCGGCACCCAGTCCGAAGGAAAGCGTTCCCTTTCCAACTGGCACCTTGTATGAATAGTTTGCCATAAAATGCGATTCTTTGGTAACTCCCACCCTGTCACTTGTAAAAATCATTCCCAGTCCCATCCTGTTATCGCTAAAAGGAGCATCGGCTGTAAGTGTCATTGTCTCTGGTGCACCTTTTACCCCCACCCATTGTTTTCTGTAGAATGCCGTGACATTAAGCACCCCCATGTTTCCTGCCGATGCCGGATTCAATACCAGCGGATTCAAGACGTACTGGCTCTTCAGGGGGGTCATCTGAGCTGAAGAGCTCAGTGGTATCAGAAGCAGAATGAGTATTTTTAATATCCTTTTCATCATTATCTATTATTACTTGCCTACTCAGTAGCCGACTACATATCTTTATGCAGTCAACTAAGTAACATCTTAGTATCTTATTACAACAAAACCTTTTATAGCGTCAGTGAATTCACTTTTAAAAACATAATAATAAGTATCCTGCGGTAATGGATTTCCTTTGTCATCCTTCCCATCCCAGTCATTTGCATATTCATGGCTTGTAAAAACGCATGCACCCCAGCGGTTGAATATCCTCAGCGTTACTTTGCCAAGTGATTCAAGTCCTTTAATTACAAAATAGTCGTTGTTGCCATCCATATCCGGGGTAATCAGTGAAGGCAATATCAATTCATTTATTCTGATAACAACCGTATCCGAAGCGGGTTCACATGCAGAGTTTGAGATGCTCCATACTATCACATTATCGCCTATTGAAAGGTCGCTGACATGAGTTTCGTTGCTGCTTGGGTCCGAGAAAAAGGCAGTTCCTGAAACCACAGTCCACATTCCGCTTTCGTTGCTTCCCGGAGGATTGGCCTGCAGTTCCGTCTCAAAGATAAAATCCAGTTCCTGGTCAGGTCCCGCGTCTGCCGTCGCCCGCTCTCTTACATCCACGGTTACGCGATCAGAATTTCTGCAACCCCATTGATCGGTAATTGTAACCGTGAATACCGTTGTCACGGAGGGTGTAGCCACGGGATCGGCAATTGCAGGATTACTGAGCAGGTTCGCGGGTGTCCATGAGAATGTACCGCTTCCGGAAGCGCGCAGTCTCACGCTCTCTCCGCTGCAGATAGTCACATCTTCGCCGGCATCTACAGCGGGAGGTTCATGGAAAACGACGCGTATAATATCTGTCGATGTACAATTGTTATTCACTTCCGTCCAGGCAAAATCATACTCTCCCGGCCGGCTGACTGTAACCCTTGCATCCGGTCTGTGTTCATCGGGAGAGAAGCTCGCGTTTCCTGGGCCGTTGACTTTCGACCATATTCCACGGCCTGTTCCCGGGACAGCATTCAGTACAAAATCCAGATCGCATTCATCACCGCCGCTTCCGGCGTTTGCCGACACCTGTTCAAAGAATCCCACTGTGATGTCCGAACTGCTGCTGCAATTCCCGTTAACCTCGGTCCATCTGAAAACATAGCTGCCGTAGGCCGACACGGTAACCCTTGCCGACGGGTCATGATTATCGGGGAAGAACCTTGCAGACCCTGGTCCGTTCACCCTTGTCCATGTACCTGTTCCGCTGCTCGGCACTGCATTGAAATAAAACTCAAGACCACAGTTGTTTCCGCCTGTACCGGCATTGGCGACGGGCGGGCGGTTGAAATTCACGATTACGTCGGAAGATGCCGTACACGTTCCGCGTGTTACTGTCCAGGTGAATGTCTTTGTTCCGTACTCTGATACTGTTACCGTGGCTGAAGGGCTTCCGGCATCGGGAACGAATACGGCTGTCCCTGTCCCGGCAGTCATGCTCCATGTTCCTTTTGTTTCAGCTGATGAGAATATTACTGCACTCAGGTTAAAATCAAGGTCGCATTCATCTCCTCCCCGGCCGGCATTTGCAACGGGCGGCTGGTAGAAATTAACCGTGATCTCATCGCTCGAAATGCAACCGCCGTTTCTTTCTGTCCACCTGAAGACATAGGTGCCAAATTGCGAAACCCTGACCGTGGCATTGGGTGTGCGGTTATTGGGTACAAACACTGCTGTTCCTGGCCCGGAAACAATCGACCATTGTCCGTTACCCAGAGCCGGGACTGCACTCAGTACAAAATCACGGTCGCATTCATCCCCGCCTGAACCCGCGTCGGCCGGCGGGCATGGAAGTGTTCTCGCGGTAAGCCTTACGGGGTTTGCCTGAAGTCTTCTGTCGCTGTCGGCTGCCACTATATAAATGGTATGCACCTTATCAGGATCAGTAAGCTTCAACACTGTCTGAAGTATTTTACCCTGATCGCTTTTTCCGACATTTAGAACAGCTGTTTCAACAATACCATTATAACCCGTAATTCGGGTCATAAACCTTACAAATGCTGATGAAACATTTGAGAAGTTTTCGTAATTGTAAACAATAATATAAACCGTGGCAGGCCATTTTTTGTCATCAACCATATCCAGTCCGTAATTCAGGGTTATGGACAGAGGTCCTGTTGAGTCCACTGCCGGGGTTCCCGGCACCCAGACAGGCTGCGCGGCCACTTCCGTTTCCGGCAGAAGCAGCATGACTGCAATCAGTGATATGACCTTAATTAATCTGTTCATTCCAATTTCATTATCTCCTTATCACCAGGTAACCCTTTATTGCCTTGCCATTGACAGGCTTTAGAACATAGAAATAAGTATCATCAGGGAGCGGGTTTTCCTTGTCGTCGACACCCTCCCACGAATTATCATATTCATCATTTTCATAGACTCTCCCTCCCCATCTGTTGAATATGGTAAGAGAGGCTTTCCCGATTGTTTCGAGGCCCTTGATAACGAAGAAATCATTGTTGCCATCCCTGTTTGGAGTGATTAGGGAGGGTATTATCAGGTTATTAACCCAGATATGGACCGTATCGGACGATTCAGGGCAGACCCCGTTGGACACTGTCCACAGAAACACATTATCTTCAATTGACAGATCGGAAACCCTGGAATTTGGTGCATTCGGACTAGAGATACGACCTTCACTTTCAATCACCGACCATATTCCCGTTTCATTCTGCTTCAGGGCTCCGGCATTCATGCGTGTTTCAAACACAAAATCAAGAACCTGATCAGGTCCTGCATTGGCAACAGGCTGTTCTCTCACTTCGACAGTCACATTATCAGTATTCACGCAATGGAACCTGTCGGTAAGAGTAACCGTATATTCAGTTGTTGTTTCCGGGGAAGCGATGGGGTTACGGATATTGGGATTGTTCAGGGATGCTGCCGGAGCCCATGAGAATGATCCCTGTCCGGTCGCGTTGAGCTGAACATTTCCTCCTTTGCAAAGCAGGACATCGTTGCCTGCATTGAGTTCCGGCTTATCGTGGAAAGTGACTCTTACAATATCGGAGGATGTACACTGGCTGTTCACCTCTGTCCAGGCAAAGTCATATGAACCGGGGATGCTTACCGTCACCGTTGCATCTGCCTGGTTGGCATTTGGGCTGAAGCTTGCTGTGCCCGGACCGCTTACCAGGCTCCATGTACCGGTTGCCGGCCCCTGAACGGCATTCAGCTTGAAATCAAGGTCGCATTCATCGCCCCCGCTTCCGGCATTAGCCGAAGGTTGCTGAATGAATGTGACTGTCACATCGGAGCTGGAAGAACAGGTCCCATTAACCTCGGTCCATCTGAACACATAAGTACCATAGGCGTTTACTCTGGCTCTGGTCGCGAATTCATTGGCGCCGGGAATAAATGTTACCGTACCCGGACCGCTAAAAACCGTCCATGTTCCTGTACCGACGCTTGGCACTGCCCTTAGATTAAAATCCAGTCCGCAGTTATTTCCACCTGTTCCCGCGTTGGCCTCAGGTGCCTGGTAAAAGTTGACTGTAACTTCAGATGTATCGGCACAGGGGCCGTTTGATACTATCCACCTGAACACTTTTGTGCCATATTCCGAGACAATGGCAGTTGCTGAAGCAGAATTCGGGCTCGGTGAAAAAACCACAGCGCCTGTTCCTTCCGGCATCGACCAGGTACCTGTTGTACCTCCTGAAGCTGAAGCATTAAGCCGGAAGCTCAGGCCACACTCATCCCCTCCGCTACCTGCATTTGCAATCGGTCTTTGATAAAAGTTAACTGTCACGGAAGCATCGTCTGAGCAAGGTCCGTTTGTTTCAGTCCACCTGAAGGTATATGTCCCGGAGGTTGATACCGTAACCCTTGCATTGGGTGCTCCCGGGCCCGGATGGAATACAGCAGTTCCGGGGCCGGAAACCATAGTCCACAATCCTGTTCCAACACTCGGCTGGGCATTAAGTATGAAGTCCATATCACATTCGGTTCCTCCCGTGCCGGCATCTGCAACAGGCATATCGTAAACATAAACCCTGGTATGTGCAGTATCGGTGCAATCCGAGCCATTGGTAACCGTCAATATGTAGAGACCTGCCATCTCAGATGTGGCCGAAATTGAAATTAAAGGACTCATCAGACTTGAAGTAAAGCCGTTTGGTCCCGTCCATGAATAGGACTTCATTCCTTCAGGACCACCTGTCAGACTCAGAGGGGATCCCTCGCATACAGGTCCGCTATTTGATGCAACAGCAACCGGGGAAGGATTTATTATAACCTGCACCGGTTTAATATCAAAACAACCCGAGACCAGTGTCCCTTTTATATAATATGTCCCGGGACCTGCAGTCTGAGGAGTCGGGTATTGATTGGTTGCGGCAGCATCAAGCCAGTATGTAAAGGTCATGTTTGGAGTTGAGCCTGCAGTGATTGACGGGTTTGTAAGATCGACCGTTTCAGGTGAACATGCTGCCGGAGGATTTGTAATCATCAGAGTCGGAGAAGCAATTATGGAGATAAAGGCTGTGGAGGTCACGGTGCCGCAGCCATCTGAACCGACGATCGTATTGGTTACAACATAGGCACCCGGCACGCTTGCAGAAAGGTCTACCTGTCCGGTCGATGAACTCACGAAAACCAGTCCGGCGGTCGATGAGAAAGTTCCGGCCACTCCCCCTCCTGAAAAAGTTGGAAAGGGATCAGGCTCATTACTGCAATAAGGTGTTTCCGTGTAACTGAAAGTGGCAACCGGCAGGCTGGTAATCCTGATAGTTGCCGTAGCTATTACAGCAGGACATCCTCCAGATGCCGGTATTGTGTTGGTCACGGTATAAGTGCCGGGAGTGCTTGCCGAAAGATCGACCTGACCTGTTGAAGTACTCACAAAAACCAAACCGGGGGTTGACGAAAAGCTTCCTGCCACACCACCACCTGAGAAAACAGGCAGGGGGTCGCTGTCGTTGCTGCAATAGGGCGATCCGGGATAGCTGAATGTGGCAACCGGAAGCGCTGTTATTCTGACAGGCGTCGTGGCCGTGGCTGTTCCGCAGCCTGAAACGTTATATGTCACGGTATAATTCCCGGGAACACTCATATAGGGTAATATATCACCGGTTGCAGCGCTGATATTCAGGCCTAAAGGCGAAGCGCTGAAAGTTCCGCCGCTTGTTCCTGTCAGGGTAACAGCCTGCGGAGCCGTCAGGTTGTTACAGAAGGGAGAGCCGGGATAGAATATTGAAGCTGAGGCCGGGGGACTCACTGTAATGGTTCCTTTGGCATTTTTATCCCCGAAACATGTACCAACAACGGTAACCTCATAGTTAAATGTACCGGTTCCCGAAGGAGTGCCGCTTATATATAAGGATCCGGAGCTGACCAAGGCAAAAACATTCGGGGGAAGACCCGTAACATTTGCTGATGTAACTCCCGATCCGAGTGCATAGCTAATCGGGGTAATTGGCGATCCGATACATACTATCTGGTTGTCGGTCCCGACAGCAGAACTCAGTTTTATGCATTCAAGCTGGGCAAGGCCCTTGTAAGAAAAGGCCAGACTAAATACCAGGAACAAGAAAACCTTATTATATTTCATCCGGATATAATTTTTAAAAGTCGGATATCTCTTTATAAAGCGCTAATCTTTCCTTCAACACAATTAACAACAACTGATACAAAAACCATACAAAAACCGTACAAAAATCAGGTACCTGAAGGTATTAAAGTTCCGATTTTTCTGGAATTCCTTTCCGTTTAATCAGGAAACAGTAAACCCCAGGCCTTGCATTGCTCTAAAACATCAAGGCTAAATTAATCAATTATATGATCTGAATATACGGAATTTGACCAATTAAATGAAATCATCCGTAAACGGTTCTTTTTAGGATACACCCGAAAGGAAGCAAAAGCCCGAAAATTTACTTTCGGCGATTTTACTTCCCATATTTCTGTGTTCTGTCGTCGTTGATCACTCCCTTCCAGTTCAGTCCGAAAGCAAAATCATATTTATTTCCATCGGCATCGGTATGGCATGTCATATCCCGTGGCACATCTTCAAACTGCTCTTCCACCGTCTTCATGTCGGCAGGCATCTGGAAAGGAAGCAGGCCTGATGGTTCATAAACACCTGTGAGCAGATCCATGAGTGCCTGATCCTGAACTCCGAAATGCACCAGTATGGCTGAAGCGTTTTTCTCAATCTCAGAAAAAACCATAGGATTCGAAACATCAACAATCACTATCACAGGTTTTCGTCCCATCCGGGCCTTTGTTTCATTCACCATTTTCAAATCGTAGCTGTTGATGGCCTCTAAGCTTTTTCCCCTGTACGATCTGTTTATAAAGCTCTCGAGGGGGCTTCCTCCGGCGATACTGGTTTCGCGGGCATGGTCGGCCCTGTACCTGGAGTATTGCAAGCTTATGGGAACATATCCATTCCCCTTTTGCCCGGCATCCCTTTGGTCATATCCTGTTCCTCCGGCAGGACTGGCAATGCTTACCAGCGCCAGATCGGCATTTTCAGGTTTATCCGTCAGCTCAAAGTATTTTGAAACAACCGCCGGATTCAAAGGATCAGACCATGCCTCAGGTGTTTCACGTCCGAACCAGTCGCGTCCTGCAGGGCTATACTTTTGGGGAACATATACTTTGAGTTGTTTCTTCACGGGAAGAACTCCGGAGCTGTTCTTCAGCATAACTATTGATCTGATCTGGGCATCATAGCCTTCCTTCATGAATTCCGGCTTCCCAACAGTGGATTTCGTATTCTCCGTATCGAGATATGGATTTTCGAACAGACCTACCCTGAAGGTGTTTTTAAGCAGTCGGACGGCTGATTGCTCAAAGCGTGCTCTCATGAATTCCTCACCGTGTTCTTTCACTCCCATGGCATAAGCTTCCAGAACCGGTCCCTTGTCATTGTTTCCCCCGAACTGATCGCAACCTGCCATAATGATTTTGTAATGCCGTTCTGCTACCGAAAGACCTTCCACTCCCCATGGTTTGCCTTCAAAGCGGTCAATGCCGCTCACATTTCCCGTCACTCCCCAGTCGGTACAGACCACTCCGTCGTAGTTGTATTCCGTCCTCAGAAGATCGTTAATTATATATTTGCTATAAGCATTGCCCACATTTTCCCCGTATGAATGATCCAGGTTGAATGATATTGTATAATAGGGCATTACGGCGGATGCCATTCCTGTAGGTCCCTGAAGCCTGAATGCCCCTTCGGTGAAAGGCCGGAGGTGATCTTTCAGGTTATTTCCCGGGTAAACTGCATATGCGCCGTATGCAAAATGCCCATCCCTGCCTCCTTCTTCGGGTCCGCCTCCCGGCCAGTGCTTAACCATGGCATTTACGCTGTGGTATCCCCAGCCGTCTGCTATATGTGCTTCACCTTCGGAAGTCTGGAATCCGTCGACATAAGCCCGGGCCATATCCGTTGCCAGATCAGGATCCTCTCCCATGGTTCCGTCAAAACGCGACCACCGGGGTTCCGTTGCCAGGTCAATCTGAGGCGATAATGCTGTTGCTATGCCCAGAGCCCTGTATTCCATTGAAGCAACTTCCCCGAATCGCCTCATAAGTTCAGGATCGAATGATGCCGCTATACCCAGGGTACCCGGCCACATTGATATTTCCCCTCCGGCTCCCGCGTTGTATTCCGCGTACGAATCGCTCCCGTGCCGCGGATCAGAGCTGGTGTTTACGGGAATACCCAGACCGGTTCCCTCAACAAAAGCCTGGGCATTGTTATTCCATATTGCAGCCACTTCCGGACTTTCGACCGATGTGATAAGGACATGTCTCAGATTATCTTCAGTCAGGAATTTTTTCTGCTGATCCGACAGATCGCCCGGCAAAGCGCCGCTCTCGGCATAAGGCTTTCCTCCATAGGTAGCTCCGGGCCCGAATCCACCCCCTGCCGAAGGAATCGATTGATGACTACTATAAAGCATCAGTCCGGCAATCTGTTCGACCGACATTCTTGATGCCAGGTCAAGCGCGCGTTCATTCACTGGAAGGCGCCAGTCCTCATAAGGGTCAAGCCTGCCATTCTTGTTAAGATCCTTGAAAGCCAGTCCCTTTACCGTCAGAATTTCAATCCCGGATGCAGGCGAGAACCCAAGGGTTTGTCCGTTCTCATTGCGTATAATGCTGAAACTGCCCTTGTTTTCCTCGGTCCATTTCCGGCCGCATCCGCCTACGGTAAGCAGCAAAAGAATAACCGCCGGAAGCAAATAATTCTTCAGAGTTTTCATATTCAATATGTTTGGTAATTTGGTATCACCGTGAATAAAGATGGATTTCAATCGTCAGGCAGTATTACCGCCAACGAAGAAATCCTTACCATCATCACGCATCTGTTAATCCTTTCCTGTTTTGCGGGTAATTATTATCACGCCATTCGATCCCCTGGTCCCGTAAACAGACGCGTCGGGTCCTTTAAGTACCTCTATCTTACTGACGGTTTCAGGGGCAATTCCGTCAATCTCACTGGTTATTACCCCGTCGACCACAAAAAGAGGCTCGGTACTGACATTAAGAGAATTGGTTCCCCTGATCTTTATTGATTTTCCCGATACCTCAACACCCGGCACCCTGCCCCTGATCATGTCGTATATATCCTGGTAAACCGGGACTGCCGAATCTTTAATATTGAGGGCTTTCGGGTCTTCCTGGGCAGGGGGGGCATTGTCCGACAGTACAAAGTTTATCTCAGACCTGCCTTCAATAGCCTGTTCGAAGGCACCGCTGAAAAGCGACAGCACAAGAATCTGCCCGGCTCCCTGTTTTACCTTTACGCTATAGTGACCGTTCTGATCAGTCACTGCATCGGTTTTCTTTTTGTCGATGAAAATGGAAGCTCCTGCTACCGGATTGTTATTTCCATCGACAACCTTTCCCGAAATGGTGACATTTTTTGCTCTTTGAGCAAGTGCCTCCGGGGGGGTGAAAAGTAAAACCGCGACCAGTATAAATAACAACTTTTTCACGGTGGTATTTGGATTATTTATTCAAGTATGTTTCTCATATAGTCAATACATTTCTTGACTTCTTTAGCTGCATCAGATCCTTCGGGGATCCTGTATTCGAGTTCAACATCAACGCGAATGGGCCATTTTTCCTTTTTCAAAAGTAATAATACATCGGCAATGGGTGTTTCACCCTGGCCAAACTCCTTGTTGGCATTTGGAGTGGCATGTTTCGGTCCTGTTTTATCCTTGATATGAATGCTTCTCATTCTGTCGTGATATTTTATTATCACATCATTTGGATGCAAACCTGTGGCACCGTAGTAATGGCCGGCATCAAGGTTCAGCATGTTTGCAGGAGAGTAACCGAGATATTTGTCAAAAGAGAATCCGGGGTCGGCAACCTGTCCGTGGGTATGGAACATCGCGAGGCTCTTGTGTTTCTCCGCGAATTTTCCAAGCCTCTGGCAATTGACTTCGGTCAGTTCATCCGTGATACCAATTGAGCCAAGAGCTTTTGCCGCCCTGTAAGCGTAATCGATCTCCTCATCCGACCAGGCCGAAGGAGCAAATTTCGCGATATAGACTTCTATTCCTGCCTTGTTGAATTTCTTTCTCATATCGACATAGCGTTCCATGGGCAGCGACAGTCTCCATTTTTTCTGTTCTTCCCTTATAGCTTCCATGGCCTTTTTCATTTCCGCTCTCTGTTCTTCAGTCATCTGACCCATCGATCTTGGCCTCTGGACTGAAGGTATTCCAAGATCCTCCTCGGCAACATTTCTCAATTCTATTGAATTGACTCCGGCATAAAGAAGGTATTCAATCACATCATCAACTTTGTGGGGCATACTGCCATAGCTGTAAGTAGTCACTCCCAGCTGAACCCCTCCTACTTTTGAATTTGGTTTTTTTCGCTTTGGAGCAGCAGCATATGAAATGTTGAAAGAAACAGTTGTTAACAGCGTTGCTGCAGCAGCTTTTCCCAGGAATCTACGTCTTGAAATAGGTTTATTGTTCATGATTAAAGGTGTTTGCCAGAGCAGTAATTATTTGATAGAACAAAGTCCTTAAATGTACTCATAAATATCTTCTGTCAGACCTCGGTAGCAGACACAATTAACATTTTAAATGAATTGATCAGGACAAAACTGAGGCAACTTTTAAGGCATAGTTCAGTAATTACATTATCTTTTATTGGTTACAAAGAAAAGAACACCGGAATAGGAAAGCTTTAGCCCATCCATACGGATGTACCAGTCGAGTTGTCGGGCGATCCACTGAAACCCAAACTTTCCATGCCAATACCTGATGAGCTGAATTACGATATTTGCTCGGACCTATATGGGAAATCCCGTGAACCGAGAAGAGGGTCCATGCCATAAAGGCATACTGACAGATGGGATAAATGAGAGTCTCTTGTTGTCCGGTCGATAACTGTTCTTAATATTGTAAACTGCTAGGGACTGGCGTTGGTAAAGGCAGTAGAAGCCCCGAACAATAAAGCAAGGATCAGATATTTATACCCCAAAAGGATTTTCTTGATGCCTGAATACATTCATCCCAGGGAAAGAACTTTCTTTCATCCGTATATAATTTTATTTTAAAGGTCGGATGGAACCTACATGTTTGAAAATTATATACATAAGTGTTTGTGTATACAATACATGTGGGTTTCATCATACTATAATTATGATTTTAAAGGAACAATGCCTGCCTGTAGTCAGACAGCAAACAGAGAAGCCACATGACAGAAGATTATATAAATATGTGTTTGTACATTTGATGAGGATCAGCTGACACGCATTGTCATGGATTATATAAATTAATAATTAGGTTTGAGTATGACCAACATACGAAATTTATTTCAAAAAAGACCAACTTCACTGATATAATATATCTATAGTAATATTTTCTCCTTAAAATCGTTATTCTGAAGCATGGGAGTTTAACCATAACCGGAATAATCAATGGGGAGAATAGTAATATCCAGCATAAAAAATGCCTTGTTTTTTTTCGCTCTGTTCCCTGCGGCAGTAACAGCCACAGCGCAAACGGCATTGCCGGAGGTTTTCATCGAAGGAACGGTAAAGGAACAGATGAATTATGTCCAGGAAAAGACACGGATATATGAGGATTTCAGAGCCATCCGGGAAGACATGTTCCAAAAGCTGAAGAGAAATGCCACCGATTCGATAGATGCAGCCAAAAAAGCAATAGGAAAGCTTATTTCCGAAAGGCAAGACAGGGATGTTCTCATCGACTCTCTCAACTCAGCCATTGAGAATGTCAAATCGGACCTCGAATTGATGACTCGGACAAAGAACAGTATAGCATTACTAGGAATGGAAGTAAACAAAAAAGTTTACAATTCCATTCTTTGGACTATTATTGCTGCCCTGACCGGACTACTTGTCATCGGATTTCTTGCCTACAAAAGGAATCGTATTCTTACGATCAATACAAAAAAAGAATACGAAGAGCTTAAAAAGGAATTTGAAGCCTACCGTAAAGCCTCAAGGGAAGCCAGGGAAAAAATGTCAATGGCTCATTTCAATGAGCTCAAGAAACTCAGGGGAGCGTAGATTAGCGCAGGGTTCAGAGCAATTAGCAATTAACAATAAAGCCCTGAAACTCTGAACCACTAACCGCGTGCCTTACACCACAAGCCACATACCGCTTATTACACGTTGTAATAAGATTCCCAGCCCTTACGGGGAGGTCTGTCGGCCAGCATTGCATTTGCAAACGGATCGTTTACCACTTCCTTCGTGTCTCTGTTGAAGATCAATTTTTTATTCCTGCGTATAGCAATAATACCAAGAGAGAAGATCTGCGACAGCGGAGCAAATATCTGGAACGGTGAACGTGATTGTTCCAGACCCTGACATGCTTTAAGGAAATTTACATAATGGTCCGATGGGCTTTCGGGATATTGAGGCAGTTTTGGCGCCATTTCTCTTGCCTTTTCGGCAGGTATTATGAAGAGAGGAGCGGAATGGGTTCCACCCTTGAAAGTCAGTTCCTTGCTATAGATCACCTTGCCGGCGCTTGGTCTTCTCGGAGCTCTGGCGGCGCCATCCTGCTGAGGAACTCCTCCCGGAGGCGGTATTGTCCTATCAACAGTGGCTTCAACCGAATCGTAGCCATCAGGAAGCGGAGGAAGGTTCTCAACACCGTCGTACCATATTATATCCACCGGCGGCATATCTCCACGACTCGGGAAGCGGAATTTTATCGTTGACTCAAGCGGAAAGAAATAATCATTCAGGTTCTTGATATGAAGAGGCTCTATTTCATAAGGAAGCCCAAGGTCGAGAAACTGATGAATGGTATCAAGTATATGTGCTCCCCAGTCGCCAAGTGCTCCTAATCCGAAATCGTACCAACCTCTCCAGTTACCCGGATGATATTTTTCGTTGAAATCATGATATGCCGCAGTTGTAAGCCATGTATCCCAATCCTTGTCAGTCATGCCGGCAGGTAGAGGTTGTGCCTCGGGGAATCTGGTGATATTGGGATCATAGGGATGCCAGCGGCGGCTTCCGTTCATGAAAGCGGTTACCGCGGTTACATCTTTTATAATACCGGCATCAACCCATGCCTTGAACTGGAAGTAGTTTTCACCTGAGTGGCCCTGGTTTCCAACCTGAGTAACAATCTTTGGATTTTTCTCAGCCATCCTTGCCATCAGTTCAGCCTCAAGGAAGGTGCGGGTCATCGGTTTTTCCACGAAAACATGTTTCCCAAGCTGCATTGCAGCCATACACACCGGGAAATGGGCAAAGTCGGGTATTGCAACCTGCACGGCATCAATATCACCTGCCATCTTGTCGAACATAACCCTGAAGTCCCTGAACTGCCTGGCTTTGGGAACAAGCTTGATAATATCCTGCGCGCCTTTTGCATCGAGGTCAACATCACAGACCGCGACTATGTTTGCCAATCCGGAATTAATGAACTGTCTTGCATCTGAAGCTCCCTGGTTGGCTATTCCGATAAGCGCCAGGTTAACCTTTTTTGAAGCTTTTTGGGGTGAGATAATCGGACCGCTTACCGGACCCGCTGCTGCTGCCCTGGCTCCGAAAACAGCCCCGGTAGTTGCCAGACCGGCTGTTTTGAGAAAATCCTTTCTTGTTACTTTCTGTGCCATGATCTATGAGTTTTTGGTTTAGGACGTATAAAGATAGCATATATAAGTTTATACCTGTTGTTAAATGTTCTTAAAAATCCGGCATGTAGCCTGAACCCCGGGTTTTTCACAGCCTGGTTCCGATACTATACCCTTTGATGAAGCTCACAAAAAGAAAAGATCACCAGGCATAGCCGCTTAGTTTTGCCCTTGCCTCGTGTTCAGCTTCCTTGAGAACACTGTCGATAAGTACGGGAGCTCCGTTTAGCTTTTTGCTTTCCCAGGCAGCAGTAAGAAATGCAAATATCTCGATTGTCTCTTCAGACGGAACCGGCGATACTCCGGTCTGGAAAAACTTCACGATTTCGGCAAGAAGGGAATTATAGCCATCGTATCTGCCTGTCGGGGCGATTCCCTTTTCTCCGAATGCTGTTCCTCCGTAATCCGTTTTTCCTTTTCTTATTCCCCTGAATGTCCCTATCCGATTATCTTTCCAGATACCTGTAACAAAGTCAGTATCGTCGGTAAAAATTCCCGAAACGCTTTTACATCCGGTACCCATAACGGTGTACAGGGTTTCGACTCCATGTATCCCGTACCAGAAGAGGTCGGGATGAGTCCGTTCAAGCGTCGCGGGGCTGTAGGTGTCGGCACCCATAACTCTTCCTATCGATCCGTTCCTGATCTCGGAAGCAGCTGTTACGAACCTAAGCGATGATGATGAGAATATGGGCAGCCTGTAGTGAGCAGCAGCGTTGAAGATGGCGATTGTATCCGTAAGTGAGGCAGCTATGGGTTTATCGATAAACATGACTTTTCCTGCTTTCATAACCTTCAGGGCTTGTTCGAGATGAAGTCTCCCGTCATTGGTTTCAAGCAGTATCTTATCACATTTTAAAAGGAGTTCATCTATTGATCCTGTTATTTCCACTCCAAGCTTGCTTACTTCCTCCGTGTATCCGGGAATCCTTTCGTAGCTCGATTTTATTTCACTGCTTCCCCTTGGATAGGCGGCTGTTACCCTGAATCCTCCGAACTCCGGACCTGCCGACGGATCGTTAAGTGTCCTGGTAAAAGCGGTTGCATGCGAGGTGTCGAGTCCTATGATCCCCACCCTGAGACCTTCCGGAACTTCCTTCCGGAAACTCCGGGAATAGGCAATGTTCATAAGTCCTATTCCGGCAACACCTGCTGATGCCATTTTAATAAAATCCCTCCGTTTAATCTGGTTCCTCATAGTCTGTATCTTTAAACCCATTGATCTTTTTATCTCTTACTGTCCTTTTCCTGAAACAGGTTTTCGTATTTCAGTTCATCGGCTATTTCCAGCATTTCCGCTGCTCCTTTCAGGAGGTAGCCTTTTTTTATTGTCTCCTCTGCAATTCTGATGCTTTCAGTATCGCCGCGCCCTCCGTTTCCGTCTTTCATCCCGGCTATCACAAGCCTTGCAGGGGCAAGCGACACAGCCAGGTCGGGAAGGTCGTAGGCCGTGAGTGCAGCCGGAACTGTATATGGTATATATTTATGATCGTAGAACCTGTTCAAAACTATTGAGCTGAACGATGATAGATGATCGACAAGGATAAGCTCTTCAAAAGCCCCTGTAAAGGCTGCTGCATGCAGGAGAACTATTCCGGCTTCATCCCTGGCAAATCCACAGATCCGGGTCTTGCTGCCGGGCGGATTGATCACTGCTGCCAGTCGCGCAATATCGCCTGCCAGAATACCGGTTATGCTCCTGCCGGTCAGCATCGAAAGATACCAGAAGTTATGTGACACTCCATTAAACCAGGCATCACCCCTGAATGTCTCCGACCGGTTTTCGCCCGTTCCGGGAATATCAGGAGCCATGACGATATATCCCTTTCTGACGAATCTCTCAATCTCTCCGCCAGGCGACGACTCTGCCGCTTTGCCTCGCGGATGAAGGTATATAAGGTAGTTTCCTTCTGATTTCTCAGGTATGAAGAGGAGATAAGGTATGACGTAATCACCTTCACCCTTCAGAAAATACTTTTCTATTGTATAGCCTTCCCTTGCAATTCTCCCTGTCAATACCGGCTTCACATCCCCTGACGGGTCAATGTAACCTGAAAGTTTCCTGGCTGAGGCAAGCGCTGAGGAATAAAACCCGGGGGAATTCTTTCTCAACTCATCGGTTTTAGCAAGTAAGTCCGCCGATCTTTCTCTGTTAAGCATGAAAACTGTTTTCGACTTAAGTGAAGTTGACAACTGGCCTGTCGGGGTTACCATCATCTCTTCAGGGGAAGGAAGCTGCACTTGTTCATCGGCCGGATCTCCCGGATTCCTCAGATGTTTCTGAAAGAAAGCATACATTGCCTCACGGTTCTTAAGTGTAGAACTGTGTCCTGCATCGTCTTCAATTCTGATAAAATTCTCCTCATGTCCAAGGGACCGGTACATTTCCAAAAGTTCCTTTTCAGTTTCAATAGCTCCCTGAATGCTGAATATGTCATTTGATGTGGTAATCACCATAGTTGGCTTTGGCGCTCTTACAATCAGGAAATCAGGATGATCCAGGCCTGCCTCGATAATATTGAAGAGGTTCTGTTCGGCATCCTGCGGTCCTCTGTTCTGAAGCAGGCGCGTATAGTTTGTAATATAGTTTTCAGGGGCGGCGGCGAGAATTCGTTTGTCGAACGCGGCAATATACGCCGATTGTGTTCCTCCTCCTGATCTGCCGCTTATTCCTATTCGTTCAGGATCGACTTCTTTCCGCTCCAGGAGGTAATCCACTGCCCTTATCCCGTCCCAGACCATGTGAAAAGCCTGGGAGCTGCCTGAAATAAAAGCCTGGGCTCCGGGATAGGAATGCTCCCTGGTTGTTCCGCCCACTGTTGATTTTCCTGTTGCAGGATCAAAGTATTCAAGCCTCTCCCCCTGCCCCACCGGATCAAATGCAAAAACTATGAATCCCTTTTTAACAAGGTTAATGATAGTGTGCATGTAGTCCTTGCTCCTGTAACCCTCTTCAGTGTGGCCGCTGCAATAAATAATTGCCGGAGTCTTCCTGTTTTTAGACGTTTTATCGGGAATGAAAAGGGAAGAAGTAACGAAAAAGCCCGGTTGTGATTCGTAGATCACATGTTCGATCCGGAACCCGTCTTTTCTGATCACCCTCTCCACCTTTGCATTGAGAGGTGTTTTCGTGGGAAAGGGGCCCATTATCCTTGAAAGAGTGCTTTCTACAAATTGCTGCCTTTCCTTCCAGTCGGCAGGAGTCCGGATGGCAGACACCATTTCCGCCCGTTTACTGAGCATATCGATAGCCTGACCGGCCATATGCTTGTATAATACATCGGTATTGTTATCAAACATCACCCATTGACCCCTGATCACATCAGTCTGGTCCTGGGGAGCTGCCTGAATAAAGCAGATAACAAGCTGAAACACCAGTACAAGCGCTATGGAGCCTGTCCGCATAATTATCCTGTCAATCCTCATGTTATCTTTTCTGTTGGGCATGAACATGGTTTTAAGTTTAGCGCTTAGCGGTTCATTTGTTTGAAGACTTCAAGCTGTTCCTTCATGGCGGCAATCCTGTCGGAAGGTTCAGTGCGGGCTTCCAGAAGAAACCAGCCTTTGTAGTTTATTCTTTTGAAAAGCCTGAACAACTCCTGGTAGGGATAATCCCCGATATTCAGTTCACGAACATGGACAGTGTCTCCCAGCCACTGCCTCACCATGTTGAAGTTCCCCTCGAGTCCGGGAGGGAGGAGATCCTGATCATTGCAGTTCCAGCATATCTTCACGGCGGGCTCGGTAACATGGTCAAAGATTGCTTTCATGTTCGGCAGCTCCTGGGTATGATTTCCGTGGACTTCAACCCTTACCAGCTGACCGTATTCACCGGCAAATTTACCCACCTCGTTCAGGGAGACACCGATTTGTTCGATGGTTTTCTCCTTTGGCACAGCTGCCGGCAAATCATTTGGTTTCACCTTGATGCCGGTGGCTCCGATATCGTGGCAAAGTTTTATATACTCCTTTGTCTGGTCGATGTTGTTTCGCAGGACAGCCGGCTCGGGACTGTGATATTCGAAATTGGCCCCGTAGCCAATGCATTCCACGGGGCTGTCGGCGAATCTCTTTTTAACCTCAGCGCGTTGCAGGGGCGTAAGGTCGGTCTCAACCTTGTGAGCATGTTCAGTACGGAGTTCCACACCGAGATATCCGGTCTTTTCGCAGTTTGAAATGAGTGTCGGAAGATCCCAGTCCCTTCCCCACTGGTAAGTCACAAGGCCGAATCTTATGTTTGCCTTTGGCAGGCCGGAAAAGCCCGGCAGGATTCCAATAGCTGAAAATCCGATACCCGCGGTGATACTCCTGTGAATAAAACCGCGTCGTGATATTATGGTCATAGCTTATTATTGTTATTCAAAAGCCTTCATCCATGCCATGTTCATAAGCTGTGCCCCTGCCAGTGTAGGATGGACGCCATCGCCTGTCCAGTAAGCACCCGGGGCCCGTTTTACAGCTTCATCAAATACCTTCTGGAAAGGGATGAAAACGGCTTTGAAGCGGTCGGCTATCTCCCTGGCGGCTTTCTGGTATTCATAGAATTCAGGATACCACCTGTCATCGACGGCTTTGACTCCCGGAACGGCAAATGGTTCGCAGATTATCAGTTTCACCCGCGGAAGTGCCTGCATGGTCCTCTCAAGAAGAGCTATATAGTCCCTTCTGTATATTTCGCATGTCCCGTCATAATTTCCGTTTAGCTTGTGCCATA
>JAXDBC010000012.1:0-18101 GCA_034679225.1 Bacteroidales bacterium
CAAGAAATGAGGGAGTTAATTATTCTACAGATGCTACAGACAAGAAAACCGAACAGGAGATATGAAAGACACACGAAGCAAGGAGCATATCGAAAATATAAATAAATACCTTATGTTAGCACCATTACTCCTCGGAGGGGTGGGGGTGGGTTCTGGCTCAGAGCACAGGCTGCAATACGAAGTGACCGCAAGACCGCAAGACACAGTGAGGGTAGAATTCATCACTAATCCTGATTCCTGCTTTCTTCAATAATCAGTACATCCCAGGGGGCAATCTGAAGCTTTTGACGGGATTTTACATTTTTACCGCTAATTAGTTCTTTTCCCCCGATGTAGGGATAATCGAATTCAAGCAGTTCTGATGAATAATTGTAATAGTAACGGATCAGCTTATTCTCATCATTTTTACCCCACTTGGTGATCAACGGCCAATGCAGGTCCTGATCGGCTGTTTTAAGATTCAGCCTGTCAAGCTCATTCAGGATTATCTTTTCCTGGATTGCATCGGAAACCATGCAGCCTTCATACAAAAGGGTTCCTTTGCCGTAGTTGTTACGGGTTATCGCGGGGTATTCCCCGAAATATGGGTGATCGTAAAAAGCAAGGGCTTCAGCCTTATCGCGAATAAGATACTCCGCCCAGGTATTCACTTTGTTATCCTGTTCACCGACACTGAAGGGATCACCCTTTAAACCCATCGAACTGAAGTTGGTGAATTCCTGGTAATAAAACCCGCAAGCTTCCCTCAGGGGACCCGGAGCCATAACCGGCCTCACCATCGAATTCTCGTCGCAGAATCCCGACTTGAACTGCATGATCACATGACCACCGTTTTTCACGTAATCGGTGATCCGGTTCAGCATCTCATCACTTGCAATGTATAGCGAAGGGATAATGACCAGTGAATATTTATTGAAATCAGCATTCTCAGGAAAAATGAAATCCACAGCTACATTGTTCCGGTACAGGATGCGGTGAAACTGGCTCACGAGGTTATTCCTGTAGAAATCGTTCCCCGTGTTCTCCCATGCCGATCCCCGCTGGTCAAAAGGCATGAAATTGAGCGCTTCGTTGGAATCGTGACTGAACAGAATAGCCACCTTGCTTTCCTTTTTCAGATTAACAAGCTTTTTGCCGATGCGCTTAAGTTCCTGTGCAGTCTTTGTTACTTCGGCATAGGCGCGGTTAGGCTGAAGGTCGTGCGAAAGCACTCCTTTCCAGTAGGTTTCCTGGCCGTAATGAATGGAATGCCAGTGCCAGTATTCAACCATGTTGGCGCCTGAACCGAGATGGGCATAGACATTCTGCCGCAGCTGACCGGGATATGGAGGCTGCTGTATCCGTGAGTTCCAGCCTATTGTCTGCGCATTGGTTTCGGTGATCAGGTAATTCAATCCGTTCTTAACGGAACGAAAATAATCACCGGCAAAAGCAATTTCAGTCCCTGTAAGCCCGTCCTGCTGATCGTGATATACATTCACTGCCAGCATGTCCATATACTTTGAACTTTCTATCTGATCGACATCCTGAACAGAAGGCATGAAACACTGCATCACGAACTGGTCCTTCCTTTTGTATTCACGGACTATCTCCGACTGCCATTTCAGGAAATCCGCCACGGCTTTCCGGTTGAAACGTTCCCACTCAAGCTTGTAACCCGTGTTTGTAATGCCGTCGCGCGGGGCCAGCTCATCCCAGCTGTCGATATTCATTCCCCAGTACTGGAGACCCCAGATCTTGTTCAGGTTTTGAGCTGTCCCGAATTTATTCTTCAGATAACTTCTGAAACCCACGTTAAAATCATAATTGTTCACATCCCGTGATGTAGTCTCATTATCAACCTGATAACCTATGATTCCCGGGTGAGCGGCATAATGCTCCATCATTTTGCGGATAATGCGCTCGCAATAGAACAGGTATGCCGGACTGGTTATATTCATATTCTGCCGGATGCCGTAATAAGCCTTGTTTCCTCTCTGGTAACTGAGAAGCACTTCGGGATGTTTGTTCCAGAGCCAGGCGGGTATTGAATATGTGGGAGTTCCGAGGATTACTTTTATTCCGGCAGCATGCATTTTATCAATAATACGGTCCATCCAGGCAAATTCAAATTCACCTTCCCTGGGTTCAAAAAGGCTCCATGTCGATTCACCGACACGGACTACCGATATTCCGGCTTCCTTCATCAGCCTGATATCCTCGTCAAGCCTGTCCGATGGCATGTATTCATGATAATAGGCGACACCATAGAGGATGTTGTCAAACCTGGTCTGGGCCTCTCCTGCCGCAAAGGGCAGCAATAAAAGCAGTGACAGCAGTAATTTGGGTTTCATGATAATATATTGTTATATTTATATGTTATGATACCTGTCCCGCTTAAGCGGTGGATTAATATGTCACAGCCTCAGTCAATTCGGGATGCCTTGTATTGAAGATTATCTTCAAACAAAGGAACCTCCGGATTCGTCGTTGCGCTTGTTGCTGAGGGGCGACAGGAATTCTGATCCCTGAGATCACCTCTTCAGCTCTTCGAATCCCTTTCCGTAGACACCCATTACGTTGGCAACGGTGATGAAGGCCTTTTTGTCAATACTTTTTATAATCCGGTATAAATCACTTGCCTCATGTTTTTTGACAAGCGTGATAATTACTTTCTGGGGTTCCTTCGTGTACCAGCCTGTGCCGTCGAGAACCGTCACTCCCCTTCGCATGGTGGTAGAGATCTGATCGGCTATCTGTTCATAATGCCTCGAGAATATCAGGATCTGAACCGACTGCCTGTTGCCGGAGAGAATCGCGTCGAGGGTGTAGGCCTGTATTGCCATCGTAACGAAACCGTATACCATGGTCTCTATCCTTTGAGCCGATTCCAGGTTTGTAAGCACAACATATGAGGAACTTATAATGAATACGTCGCACATGAGGATGATCCTGCCCGGACTGATATTGCGGTATTTGTTGATTATCAGGGCAATAATATCCGTCCCCCCCGTGCTGCCTCCCTGGGTAAAAACAATGCCAAGACCGGCTCCGCAAAGCATTCCCCCGAGAATGGCAGACATGAATTTTTCCTTGACAACTGCTTCCGGAATAAGCCGTTGCAGAACCGTAAGCATTATTGCAGACAGCAACACCGCGTAAATTGTTTTGATGCCGAAACGGGCGCCAAGGACCTTCAGCGCGATGAGAATCAGGATGACGTTTATCGCTAAGTAGGTATAACCCATGGGAATGCCTGTGGCATAGTAGACAATTGCCCCTATACCCGAAACTCCGCTTCCAGATATCTGGTGCGGCAGAAGGAAAGCCGTCCAGGCTATGGAATTTATCAGCAGACCAAATGCTATTACAACATATGTCTTGATGCTGTCAAGGATCTTGTTCATTACCATAAGCTTAGGGATTGGTAGGTTACTAGTTCAGGTTTAGCGTACAGGGTTCCGCGTTCAAAAAATTCTTTTATTGACCTTGCGTCATTTGCTGCCCTGCGCCCATTTACAAATTGTAAATTGCTAATTGCTAATTGCCAATTGCTTACACATCGCCTATAATACATAATCCATAATACATTAAAAGCTGTGTTCAATAATCTTGCTTCCTTCCGGTCCGTAAATCCTGATCCGTATCTTTCCGTTTATTATATCTCCCCTGACGCAGGCGTTGTTGCTGTTCACGAGGACGGGGAAAGACGTTTTGCCGGCTATGGGAGGATTATAAGCGTATCTGTGTGTATGTCCGCTCAGAACGACATCAATATCAGATTCGTTTAAAACAGGAAGCAGCGTTTCGTCGAGATGAAGGGTGCCATGCCAGTTGCCGGCAGCGGGAGGCATGTGCAAAAACACTATCTTGTTGCCTGCATTCCTGAAAGAGCTCGCCTTGACAGCCTCTTTAAGCCATTCCGCCTGTTCATTCCTCCAGGCATCAAAATACGCCAGGCCGCTGTATTCGATGTCCGAATCCGGCTTGTCCTCGCCGCTCTCAAGCAGCATAATGGCCACATCGCCTATATTGAAGATCCTGTACGGCTTACCTGCGGAAAGAGGAAAATAGTCCATGAGGTAATCGGCATATGGCCCGCGGGTTTCATGGTTTCCCCTTACAAGAGCTATCGGTATATTTTTTGCAAAAAGCTCAACGGCAGCATCCATGAAATCGCTGAAGATCTGTTCCTCACTGTAAATTGCCGATGACATATCGCCATTAAAAACAACCAGATCGACGGTACTGAAATCGATGTTTTTACTGATATCCTTCATGAACTGGGCCCGTCCGTGGATATCATTGTACATCACGAAAGAGACAGTGTCATCATCAGGACTGAATGTCTTAAACGAAAGAGAGTTCCGGCTGTATGCCTCGTTGGCTATCGTGGTACCGAAGATGATCTTCGAATCATTCTGCCATTCAAGGACTTCCCTGGAAAAAACGGCATAGCGGTATTTTTTCCCGGGTGAAAGATTTTCCACTCTTACTTTATGAAGCATCGTGGAAGCCTGTTTACGTCCCATATAGGTGTCGTAGTATTTAGGACGTTCTTCTCCGTAGAAATGACTTCCGTCGTCGGGGGCAATTTCAACCCACGAAAGGGCATTCCTGTTTGTGAGCCAGACGATGGTTACAGCTGTCTCGCTCATGTCGCAGAGCCAGGGACCATGGGTTATACTGAATGGCTGATACTGACCTGAAACGGAAATACTGTAAAGGGACAGCAAGGCAGAAAGCAGAAGAATTCTTTTCATTTTTACACCTTATTTTTAAATCGGCAAGGTAGTCTTTTTTATCATAAACCGGCAGATATCCGTCCGGAATGCAATCCCTTTAACTGTCCTCCGGCCTGTATGATTTAAGTCTCCGGTAAATTGACATCCCCCGGGAAATGCAATTGTCATGGCGGCTATCAGATAAGCGGAATTATATATCTTTGAACAAAGCTCGGAAATATGACAAGAAAAATTTTTACCCTGCTGGTTGTCATTGTATTGGCATTTGAAACTTCAGCACAGGACAAGGTATTCAGCGCTTCAGATTACCTTAACAGGGAACTTTCACCCAAATCAATCACAGGTCTTTCCTGGAGGCCGGGACTCAATTCATTCACATGGATTGAAAACGAAAGCCTGATACAGAAAACGGTTATCAATCCGTCAGAAGCTGATATCATACTGAAACTTGATGAGCTCAACCTGAAAATGAAAGAACTGAAGGAGAATGAACTTAATCGCTTTCCTTTCATATCCTGGAACGGGAGCAACAGTTTCTATTTTACTGCTGAGAACAGGATATTCCTTTTCGATCTTTCGTCGTCAAAACTGATGAAAGTGAATGAGTATGACGGCTCAGGCGAAAATGTGACTATCAGCGGCAATAGCCTCAACGTTGCCTGGACCCTTGAAAATAACCTGTTTGTTGCAATTGACGGACAAGCGATTCAGGTAAATGGAGATAATGACAGGGAAATTGCTTACGGACAAATCCCATCCCGCAACGAATTTGGTATCGATGCCGGTCTTTACTGGTCGCCCGACGGCAGTAAGCTCGCATTTTACAGGATCGATCAGAGAGAAGTCACCGATTACCCGCTTGTTGATATTACAAGCCGGATCGCGGAAAGCTCGCTCATCAAATACCCTATGGCAGGGATGAAAAGCGAGAAGCTCCGGCTGGGTATCTTCGATCCCCTTCACAACGAGATAGTTTATCTTCAGACGGAGGGTCCCGAAAACCAGTATATCACTTCAGTGACCTGGGATCCTTCATGCAGATACATTTTTGCCGGGATACTGAACCGTGATCAGAACTATTTCAGGATGAATAAATATGATGCATCAACAGGAGAACTGGTCAGGAAGCTGTTTGAAGAAAGCAGCGACAAGTACGTTGAACCTATGCACGGTTTGTATTTTCTTCCGGGAGATGCTTCGAAGTTCATATGGCAAAGCCGCCGCGACGGTTGGAATCATCTTTATCTCTACGACACGGTTGGAAATCTCCTGAAGCAAGTAACAAAAGGAAAATGGGAAGTCCTGAAACTTATCGGAACCGATCAGCAGTGCGCTTCTGTATTCTATGAATCAACAATCGAAAGTCCTCTTGAAAAGCATCTCTGCAAAACTGAGATCAGGTCGGGAAAAACGGAAAGAATCACCTCCGGAGAAGGCGTTCACAACATTAATGCCTCTGAAGACAAGCTTTGGTTCCTTGATGTTTTCAGCGGACTTCAGATGGCAAGGGCATATTACCTTATCGACGTAAAGGGAACAAAGATCTCTACACTCCTTGAAGATCCGGATCCTTACAAGGGATACAATACCGGGGAGATGTCGCTGTTCACCATCAAGGCCGATGACGGTATCACCGATCTCTGGTGCCGCCTTATCAAACCTGTGAATTTTGATCCTTCAGTCAGGTACCCGGTGTTCGTTTATGTATACGGAGGGCCTCATGCACAGATGATAACAAAATCATGGACGGGCGGGGCCGGCTTTTTCCTGAATTATATTGCTCAGCAGGGTTACGTGGTTTTCACTCTCGATAACCGCGGTTCAGACAACAGGGG
Organism: Bacteroidales bacterium; assembly: GCA_034679225.1. Lineage (GTDB taxonomy): Bacteria > Bacteroidota > Bacteroidia > Bacteroidales > VadinHA17 > LD21. The sequence goes on from JAXDBC010000012.1 coordinate 6,560, forward strand.
AAGGGATTTTGAAAACATCATTCACAGGCAGCTGGGCGAAACGGAAATGGCCGACCAGATGGCAGGGATCAGGTATCTTAAGACACTCAGCTATGTTGATCCTGACAGGATAGGTGTAAACGGTTGGAGCTACGGGGGATTCATGACCATAAACCTGATGCTTCGGAACCCGGGAGTCTTTAAGACTGCCTGTGCCGGCGGACCGGTTATCGACTGGAAATGGTATGAGGTGATGTACGGCGAACGTTATATGGATACCCCGATGAAAAACCCCGAAGGATATGAGAAATCATCGCTTATAAACTATGCCGGCAATCTAAGGGGAAAACTCCTTATAATTCACGGCACCGCCGATCCCACGGTAGTCTGGCAACACAGTCTGGCCTTTATCGATGAATGCATAAAACAGGGCAGACAGGTCGATTATTTTGTTTATCCGGGAGCCGGACACAACATGACAGGCATGGCCAGGGTTCATCTTTTTGAAAAGATAGCCGGGTATTTCAATGACTATCTTAAATAAAGGCCGCTTCTTGTTCTGATGATATCCGGAAAAACCCCCGGCAGGCAGGCGCCGGAACGCGTGGGGAAAAACCGGATGTAAGTAATATCAAGATGGATTATTATTTTGCATCAATGTTTAATGTATGAACACAGAATTCAGCCGCTTATCGGAAAAATACAGAAGCGAGCTTCTTGAGAATATCATCCCGTTCTGGGAAAAACATTCCATTGACAGGGACAATGGAGGTTTCTTCACATGTCTCGACCGGCAGGGACGTGTTTACGACACAGATAAGTTCATCTGGCTGCAGGGAAGACAGGTGTGGATGTTTGCTTCCCTTTACAATCATCTTCAGAAAAATGAAAGATGGCTTAAAATAGCGGAAGACGGAGCAGCTTTTCTTGAGAAATATGGCCGCGACACTGAGGGTAACTGGTATTTTTCGCTTACCAGCGAGGGGAAACCACTTATAAGTCCTTACAATATATTCTCCGATTGCTTTGCCACAATGGCTTTCGCCCAGTTGTCAAAAGCAACGGGGAAAGCAGCTTACTCTGAAATTGCAGTCAATACTTTTAACAATATACTAAAAAGAGCCGATAATCCAAAGGGGATTTATGAAAAATCCGTTCCCGGAACCCGTCCGATCAGGGGATTTTCCTTACCGATGATTCTCTGCAACCTTGCGCTGGAAACGGAACACCTGCTGGACAAAAAGACTGTCGAAAACATCATCCGAAAATGTATCAGGGATGTGATGGAGGTCTTTTATGATCCTTTCTCGGGACTGATCAGGGAAAACGTTACAGCTGACGGAGGATTTTCTGACTCTTTCGAAGGCAGGCTGATAAATCCCGGACATGGCATAGAAGCCATGTGGTTCATAATGGATCTGGCTGAAAGAAACAACGACAGCACTCTTGCCGAAAAAGCAGTTGAAAGAACCCTGAATATCCTGAACTACGGATGGGATGACCGGTATGGGGGCATTTTTTATTTTATGGATATAAAAGGAAAACCCCTCCAGCAGCTTGAATGGGACCAAAAGCTGTGGTGGGTGCATGTTGAGACGCTGATAAGTCTTATAAAGGGATACAGGCATACGAAAAAACCTGAATGCCTTGAATGGTTCCGTGAAGTTCACGAATATACCTGGTCACATTTCCCTGATCCGGAATTTGGAGAATGGTTTGGTTATCTCAACAGGCGGGGTGAGATACTTCTTGACCTGAAGGGAGGCAAATGGAAAGGCTGTTTCCATATTCCGAGAGGATTGTACCAGGTATGGAAAACACTTGAAAAGCTAAGCTGATGGAACTGAAAAAGAAATCATGGTATCCATGGATGGTGGTGGGATTGCTCTGGGGAGTTGCCCTGCTGAATTATATGGACCGCCAGATGTTGTCGACCATGAAGCCGGCAATGATGATTGACATCAGTGAATTGCAGACCGCGGAGAATTTCGGCCGTCTTCTTGCAATTTTCCTATGGATCTATGGTCTTATGTCGCCGATGGCCGGGCTGATAGCCGACAGGGTCAACAGGAAATGGCTGATTATCGCCAGCCTTGGTGTATGGTCGTCAGTGACACTCGCGATGGGCTATGCTTCAAGCTTCAATCAACTGATGGTACTGCGTGCCATAATGGGAATAAGTGAGGCATTGTATATCCCGGCAGGACTTGCACTGATAGCCGATTACCACCGGGGAAACACCCGTTCCCTTGCAGTCGGGATACACATGACCGGTCTGTATGCCGGTCAGGCCCTGGGTGGTTTCGGCGCCACGGTGGCAAGCGCCTGGTCGTGGCAAACCGCTTTTCACACATTTGGCCTGATAGGCATTGTTTACAGCCTTATTCTTGCATTGCTTCTCTTTGAACAAAGAGAGCATGCGCTTCCCCGGCCGGAAAAAGCAGGCAGCATGGGAATATTCAGATCAGTTAAGCATAGTCTGGGAATGCTGCTGGGTACCATAAGCTTCTGGATCATCCTGTTTTACTTTGCAGTCCCAAGCTTTCCGGGATGGGCAATAAAGAACTGGCTTCCAACACTTTTCTCCCAGACACTCGCTATTGACATGTCGGTTGCCGGACCTCTCAGCACAATAACAATTGCAGTTTCATCATTCATTGGTGTGATTGCGGGAGGCATCATTGCTGACAGGTGGATAATGAAAAACCTCCGGGGGAGGATCTACACGGGTGCAATAGGCTTGTCTCTTACTATTCCGGCTCTCTTCCTGATCGGATTCGGGGGAGGATTGATCAGTGTGCTTTCAGGAGGGATACTCTTCGGGATAGGCTTTGGCATGTTTGATTCTAATAACATGCCCATCCTTTGCCAGTTTGTTTCACCGCGGCGCCGTGCTGCCGGTTACGGTCTGATGAACATGACGGGAGTCTTTGCAGGCGCTTTGATCACGGAATGGCTTGGCAAGTCGACCGATGCTGGAAATCTTGGCCGCGACATGGCTCTGCTTGCAATCCCGGTAATGGCTGCATTGATTCTGCTACTTGCCTTTCTAAAACCGCGGACGGCAGATATGACGGAGTAGCTCCCTTCGGTCTGGCTCCCTTCGGTCGCGGTCATGCAGGTCTTGCAAGTCTCTACCAATGCGGCACATCGCCTAAATTCTTAAAAAAACAATAAGCTCCTTCCTGGAGAACTATTTGAAAAACAGGACAGGGAAACCGTCATAAACCTCCCCCGGCACCGAGTCTGGAATTACGCCTTCACGCTAAGTGCCAAACAAGTTCAATAGTCAATAATGAACTAATAATCAAAAGCTACTATAAACCTGCCGGAAGAACTGTATTTAAATAAATTATAGTAAAAAAAGAAACGCTCCTTTCGGAGCGTCGGGTTAAAGATGCTATCTTTAACGATGTTTTTGTTTTACACAAGATATACAATTATTATGAATTCAGCAAATAATAGCTCCAAAATAGAAAAAATAATCGTATATGTTGATGGGTTTAACTTGTATTTTGGCCTGTTTGAAGCCAATTTAGATTATTGTAAATATTAAAAAAATAGCAAGCAATCTTCTTAAGAAAAACCAGGAACTTATTGAAGTAAAGTATTTCACAAGCAGAATAAGTAATGATTTCGACAAACAAAAAAGGCAATCTATCTATATTGAAGCCCTTGAATCTGTTGGCATTAAAGTATTTTATGGTAATTATCAAAGGAATACAACGGAATGCAGACAATGTGGTAATATTTGGCCGACTTTTCATGAAAAGATGACAGATGTCAATATTGCAACACAGATGATGATCGATGCATTTCAAGATAAATATAATATGGCCATGTTAATTTCTGGTGACAGTGATCTTGTTCCTCCAATAATAATATATTATCCGGCATATCGTTTGTAGATAAAAAAGTGAATTTATTTATGCTAAAATGAAAAAGCTATCAGGAATTATAATGAAACTCTTATTGATGTTGCTTATAGTTACTGTTAGTCTTGAATCATGTTCCAGGCGCAGCTTTGCATGTTATCACGGTCCCAACAGGATGCTCAGCAAGCCTCCAGAAACAAAGAAAAAACCAAAACCCAAATACAGGTACCCTGGTAAAAGGAGGAAAAACCATAATGCCCTTTTTTTACCTTCTGTACCAAATAACTTATTTTATAGTTCTGAAACAGACAGACCAGATACCTACCTTCACAATTATCCCTTCAGTTAAGCCCTAAACCGACAATCCTTCTCAATAGTTGTCTTGCGGTCTCTTTCAATGAGGCACATCGCCTATAATACATTATACATTATCTTGCGGTCCCTGCTTCCGAACACTAAACGCTTCATGTTCAACCTTTTTAACTTTTCACTTTTAACTTTTCACTTTCAACTTTTCAACTATTAACTTTCAACTATTTGTCGCTAAGTTCTCATTTATTTACAAACAATTTTTATAAAATGATTTGTTTTTTTCAAACATCGAGTAAATTTGTTACTCAATAACTGAACCTGATGCTCGACAGTCTAGTCACATCCCGAACCCGCATTAAGCTGTTGAAGAAGTTTTTCCTAAACAGTAGTACCAGGGCTCACCTTAGGGGTCTGGAGTCGGAGTTCGGGGAGTCATCCAATGCCATACGTGTTGAATTGAACCGCTTTGAAGGAGCCGGATTGTTAAATTCCTATACCGACGGAAACAAAAAGGTTTATCAGGCTAATTGCAGTCATCCCCTTTTTCAGGATATTCACAGCATTATATTAAAGGAGACAGGCATTGACCGTGTGATAGAGAAAGTCATACACCGGCTTGGCAATCTTGATTGTGTTTATCTCACCGGCGATTTCGCCCGGGGAAAGGACAGCCCCGTGATGGAGCTGATTCTTGTAGGAGCTGATATCGACCGTGAATATCTTGTCCGTAAAATTGTTCAGGCCGAAGAGATGGTTGGGCGGAAGGTTAGTTATATTGTGCTCGAACCTCATGAGGCAGAAGAACACCTGGCGCATTTCCAGCCGGAGGAGCTTTTACCGCTGTGGAAATGTGACGGAGAGCAGTAAAAGGAGGTGGATGGGGGGAGAAGAGGTGAATGGGAGAATGGGGGAAAGGGAGAATGGGGGAAGGGGAGAATGGATGAGATGAGGTGAATGGGTGAATGGGAGAAGGGGAGAGAAGAAGTGAATGGGAGAAGAGGAGAAGGGGAGAGATGAGGGAAAATCGAGGTGCTGAGGTTTAAACTTTGAACTTTGAACTTTAACCTTTAAACTTCAGCTAGTTAGCCAGACAACGCTCTGTGACTGACGGGGCGAAAGCATGTTAAAGTGTTTGTCGTTCAACGTTGCCTGATTTTTGGAAATAGAATGAAAGTCCTTAGATTTGAGGCTCTTGAAATATACAATAAAATATGCTTTTGGAAAACTCTGTAAATTGATATTTGAAATAAGTTCCGGACTCCCGGGGTAACGCAAATCCCGGCTAGCGGAGAACTATAAATGATAAGTCAAAAAAGACAAGCAAAGAAAACAAATAGTAAACCAATCCCGATAAACGCCACCCCATGAAGATAAGATACCACCTCACAGCAGTTATTATTCTGCTTTTAAGCGCCTGTACTTCCCAGGAGAAACTTGCTTACCTGAGTAATCTTCCTGAAACAGGTGGTGATTCCTTCACGATGGAGATCCCAAACTATAAGCTTCAGCCCCGGGACATATTGTATATCACTGCAAAGGCAATGACACCCGACGGGTCGATCAAGGATTTCCTGACATCCTCACAGTTGAGTCAGAACATGAATTACGGGCAGTCGGAAGCCGGTGGATATATTTACGGTTTTGATATTAACTCAGAAGGGAACATAATCCTTCCGGTAATTGGCACAGTTAAAGTTAGTGATCTCACTCTTGAAGAAACAAGGAAACTATTGCAGGCAAAGGCAGAACAGGTTTTCACAGGTGCTACAGTAGAATGCAAGTTGTTAAGTTTCAAATTCACCGTAATAGGGGAGGTCAATGGGCCGGGATCTTATGTTAACTATAATAATTACCTGACCGTTCTTGAGGCAATTGGTCGTGCAGGCGGTGTAAGCGATTATGGACGTCGCGATAAGGTACTGGTCGTTCGTCCAACAGATCAGGGAACCAGAACCTACAACCTTAATCTGCAGGATAAGAATCTGCTTTCCAGTGAAGCATATTTCCTTCTTCCAAACGATGTTGTCATAGTCGAACCTGTTAAACAAAAGATATTCAACCAAAACCTTCCAACAATCTCCTTCATTATTTCGACCTTCACCGGAGTGCTGACAACGACATTGTTGCTGATTAATTATTTTGGAAAAAGATAAGAACCATAAATCCTATGAACTCAAACCCCTCAAATAGCTACTACACTCTTCCCGATGAGGAAAGCATAGACTTCAAGCGCTACTTTTCCTTATTCCTGAGCAACTGGTACTGGTTCGCCATCGCCCTCTTCCTCGCCCTGAGCATTGCTTATGGTATAAACCGGTGGTCGGAAGAGGTTTATACCGTTTCTTCCACTATGTTGATAAAGGATGATCAGTTTGGGGGTGGGACATCGGATATTGGGAGTATATTCCCCGGAAGCAGTGCATTCAGGAGCGACCAGAACCTGAAAAACGAAATAGGGATTTTAAAATCTTTCAGCCTGAACTACAGGGTAATGCAGGAACTGCATGATTTTCATGTTGAGTATGTGGGTGTCGGGAAAAGAGGTATTGCTGAATCGAGAATGTATAAGAATACTCCATTCAGAGTGCTTTATGATTCTATACAAAACCAGACAGTTGGATTGCCGGTTTCGATCAGGATCCTGTCATCTGACAGTTATAAACTTGACATTGACGGGGATCCGAAGTTCAGTAAAACTCTTGCATTTGGTGAACGCTTCAATGAGATGGGATTTGACTTCACTATTGTACGGTATTCCGATCTGTTCTCGTTTGACCCCGCAGCCTCCAACAGGTACTATTTTTACTTTGTAAGCCCTGCATCACTTGCAAACCGGTACCGGAGAAAGCTCAGCGTTATACCATTTGAAGAAGAGGCCACGCTTGTTACTTTATCAGTAAGCGGCTTTGTGCCGGAACAGGAAGTGGATTACCTTAACAGACTGATGGAAGTATATCTGCTTCAGGGGCTTGAGGTAAAGAATCAGACTGCGGAAAAAACCATTGAATTCATTGATTCGCAGATAGGAACAATATCCGACTCTTTGAGAACCGTTGAAAACACACTCGAGAATTTCCGTCTTTCAAATAAACTGGTGGACCTGAGCCGTGAAGGAAGCGTTATTCAAAACCGTCTTGAGAATTATGAAAGTGAAAGGAGTTCTTTATTGCTTCAGAAAAAGTACTATGAATATCTTAAGGATTACGTGGATTCGCGCAATGAGTCCGGTGACATTGTATCTCCCGGAGCAATGGGCGTCACAAATTCCGCGCTCGAGAGGCTTGTTGCCGAGTTGGCAACATTGCAACAGCAGAAAAGTAAACTGAAATTGAATATCTCTGAAGACCTTCCCGCTGTTGCGGCATTTGATAAAAGCATTATGGATGTCAAGGCTCTTATTGCAGAGAATATAAACAGCAGTATGAACAATATTGAAAATGCGATTAATGAGGCTGATCACAGGATATCATTGGTGGAGGCAGAGCTGAGCAGGCTCCCCGGAACAGAAAGAAGGCTGATCAATATCCAGCGGAAGTTTGATCTTAATAATACAGTATATACCTATTTGCTTGAAAAGAAAGCAGAGGCGGGAATCGCGAAGGCTTCAAATGTTTCCGATAACAGGATTATAGATTATGCCACGACTTTCAATTCATCACGAATAAGTCCGAAACCAAGAAAAAACTATTTAATGGCTCTGACACTTGGATTATTGATACCAGCACTATTAATACTGTTAATCGATCTGCTGAATACAAAAGTTATAGATAAAAAGGATATAGAGAAAGTTACCAAAGCCCCAATATTGGGATTTATAGGTCATAATAGCCTTAGAACAGAGATACCTGTTGTCGAAAAGCCTGGTTCAACTCTTTCGGAATCATTCAGGTCAATCCGTACAAATCTTAAATACTTTTTAAAGGATACAAAAAACCCTGTTATATCGGTTAGCTCAACTATAAGTTCTGAGGGAAAGACATTTATCTCAATAAACCTTGCTGCTATTATTGCAGCGAATGGGAAAAAAGTGTTGTTGATCGGACTTGACCTTAGAAAACCGAGAATACATAAAGTTTTCGGTATCAGCAATGAAAATGGTGTCAGCAACTTTCTTATTGGACAGTCGAGTTTTGAATCAATAATTCATGAAACTATTGTTGAAAACTTGTGGTTTGCTCCGTCAGGTCCGGTTCCTCCAAACCCGGCTGAATTGGTTGACTCACCTGCAATGAAAGAGTTTATTGCCAGAGCCAGAAAACAATTTGACTATATAATAATTGACACACCTCCTGTTGCTATTGTTACCGATGCACTTCTTGTTTCTCCTCTGACGGATTTTTATCTTTTCATAGTCCGGCAACGTCACACCACAAAAAATACGCTTGGACTTATTGAAGAACTACATCGTAATGAGAATATTAAAAGCCTTGGGATTGTAATTAACGACATCAGTGCAAGCGGTTATTATGGTTATGGTTTGCGATATGGATATTCAGGTGGTTATGGCTACTATTATGGTTATAACTATTACGGGCATAGCAGGTATGGTCGATATGGATATTCAGATGAAGCTAAGAAGTATTATACAGATGATTAGTTAATGGAGATCACCTGATAATTTAGTATTGTTTGTTATCATGTCAAATTGGCATGCTTAAAGAATTCGTATCAGTACAGATAAAATAGTCACGAATGTGATAATATAAAATGTTTTCTATCTCTTTGACTATGTCTTAAAGAAGAATAACATCCTGTAATCCACCTTACAGGGCATAATAATGTAATACGGGAAATGTGGATTAGAACCGCAGGGTTTATTAATTATTATCTTGATCCTGACTGATTTTGTGCAAAACTTGTTGGAATCATTCATATGTTAGCTTTGTTTTGTATTGAAATGGAGTTGCTTTTAAAGTCACTTTGGATTTAGCTGTTAACTTCCAATAGATAGTTAAGTTAATGCAAGTTGGTCGTTCTCAACATTTAGAGTTTTAGTTTAGAGTAAATAATCTGAAGCGGTAACAGTCAATGCTGCGTATGAAATGCACAGCAATAAATAATATAGATAAAAGGTGGGCATTTGCCACCTTTTTTAATGCTATTCAATCTTGCCTGGGGATGTACGCGTTTTATAAAGCAAAGGCCTTGGGGATGCATTGTATAATATTAAAATTTAGGAAACACTAGCCTGATTTAAGATCATGAATTATAATAGGCTTAAACAGAGATGTAATAACTATTTAAACCATTATACTTTTAGAAATATAGGCTACCTGACAGTAGGAAATATTATTTCACAAATAATATCTTTTATTGGCGCTCTATATATACCTAATTTACTGGGACCTGAAAGATATGGTGTCTATAATACGGTATTTGCCTATGTTGGTATATTCTCAGTATTTACTTTCAGTGGTTTAAATAAAGTTGTAATACGTGAGAGTTCTAAAGATATTAAAAACACCAGGAATATTATTGAAAGCACAATAGGATTAAGAAATTTCTTTTCCTTTTTTGCTGTTTTATTATGCTTGATTGTTGTTCTTTTTATTGATTATGATAAAGGAACAAAGGTTTATATTGCAGTATACAGTTCATCCTTATTATTTATTGGGTTTCAAAACTCTGTTAATTCATTATATCAGACTTTCGAAAAAATGAAAGTCATTGCAATATTAAGCATTGCGAAAAATTTAGTATTGGTTCCTCTCACGATATTATTCCTGAAGCTGGGATATGGAATAATGTCACTAATAATTATAAATCTGATAATTAGCTTAGTTATACTATTGGTTAATATTCAATTATCAAAAAGAATTTTATCATTTAACTTGTTTTCGAGAATACAAATAAATCCAACATATATTAAATCAGGTTTAAATTTCACAATATTAGAGTTTTTAGGAATATTGAGTGGCAAAATAGATCTTGTAATGCTTTCATTTTTAACAACTCCTGAAAAAGTAGGATTATATTCATTGGCATTTAGGATTGTTGAAAAAGGCTTGTTAATTAGAGGCCCAATATCATTAAGTTTGTTTCCGCATTATTCAAAAAGATTTGATGATAAAACAGCAATCAATAAGAAAAGTCTTTATAATCACACTTTATTCATGCTGATTCCTTCGGTTGTAATTTGCATTATTGTTATACTGTTTTCCAAAATAGCAATTGTTACATTTGTAGGCGCTGAATACGAGGAAAGTGCTAAGATACTGAATGTATTAGTGTTATATTTAGTATTTAACTACAGTGTAATCCCATTTGGATTGTTTTTACAAACAATTCGAAAAGAAAGATTGTCTGTTGCAATTAGTGTAGGTACTGCTTTAATTAATATATCACTTAATTATTTATTTTATAAAATATATGGTATCATTGGAATTGCATATTCAACTTTGGTAGTAGAATTCTTTAGATTAATTAGTGCAATTTCTATTTCGGAATTATTAATTAGGAAGAAATAATATTCTGTCAAAATTGTATTTGTGTCAAAAAACTCTTATAACACCTGTGCAAGGCGATATTATTTTAATAATCATTTAATTATATAAGTTTTTATGGCTGACAAAAATAAAATATTTGTTATATCTGCTGCAGATAGATATAATTTTGGTGATTTAATCTTTAATTATATCATTCAAGACTCCCTATCATCCGAAATTAAGAGCAAATATCAAATAATTTATACTAGTCTATTAGGTAACGATTTAAGTAAATATCAGGGCCATAAAACAACCGGTATTAGAAAAGTTCTTAAAACACTTGTTGATGGGGATATATTACTTTTTGCCGGAGGTGGTTTGCTTGGTCATAAATGGGAGCCAATGTTTGCACAGACAAGAAGGAATGTCTTTTTTAAATACTTCAAAAAACTATTTTCGAGGGAATTTAATGAATTCTTTTTAAGATCTGTTGTTTTCAGAACACGAAACAGATACCCATATACCATATCTGCAAAACATCTAAAAAAAAATATAGCTATAATTTATAATTCTGTTGGAGGTGGAGCATTAGATGTTATGAAAGATGAACTGAATGAAATAAGGAACATTTTATTAACAAGTAGTTATATTTCCGTGAGAGATAGGAATGTTCAGGAAATATTATCACTAAACAATATTGTTCTTTCTCCTGATTCAGCAATTTTACTATCTAAAATATATAGTAAAAGTGAATTATTCAATAAAGCAAGCAGAGAAATACAGAATATATTACTGGATGATTATGTTATTCTGCATTTTAATAAAGCCATTGCTAGTTCCTATAAAAATGAAATTAATGATTTTATAAATTGGCTTAAAGAGAAGATAAGAAAAAAAATAATACTCCTTCCTGTAAACTATATTAATAATAATGATATAAAAGGTCAAAGG
>JAXDBC010000013.1:0-7973 GCA_034679225.1 Bacteroidales bacterium
TCTCGCCGCGGCCTCACCCCCCTCCATAACCCCTGCCCGATGTCATCCCGCATCCCGGTTTCCCACGGGATGCGGGATCTCATTCTCCAGGGTGGAAAAACGGCGAGCGGCACGCGGCTTGCGGCGCAGGGCACAGGACACAGGACACAGGTCTTGCAAGTCGTGCAGGTCTTGCAAGTCTCTTACAATGAGTCTTTAGCGAAGGTTACATCGGGAGGATCCCCTCCTCCGGAGAGCCTGCCCCGCTCAGCGGGGGGCGAAAGAACGGCACAGAGCTCAGGTCTTTTAAGTCTGGCTCCCTTCGAACGCGGTCTTGCAGGTCTCTTATGATGATGATTTATCGAAACATTAAACTTTGCTTCTTTCAACTTTTTACATTAACACTAAATTCTTAACGTTTGAGCCATTAACAATTAGCAATTCGTAATTCTCAACCTCTTACTAACTTTTCAATTTTTAACTTAATACACTGCTGGTGCTTTGATTTGAACCTCGAACTCCGAATTTTGAATTTTTAACTTCCCCCCAGGTGAATCATTAATCAGCTTAATTTTAAATTTTTTAACATTTTTTTGGTTTCTAAAAATAAAAATGCATAAGATTGTAGCCTCAAATTAAAAAATTGAAGAAAAAGAAAGTTTTAACATATACGTTTCAAATACAGTCAGAAATGGAAGGAACTCGCAGAGCAGACATAAGACCGGGAATTGATGTATTGGTAGAACTTGCTGAAGACAAGCGCACAGGTAAGCTTACGGGAGGCCGGGTAAAGGAAATCCTTACCTCAGCTCCCAATCATCCTCACGGAATAAAAGTAAAACTTGAAAGCGGTCTTGTCGGAAGGATCAAGCAGATTATCCAGTCAAACTGATATTTATTGTTTAACACTTTACCCACTAAATTGCAGGTATTCGCTTCCTGCAATATGCACTATGGATCCGCCAAATAATTGTGTGGCATTCTGTTGCATGTAAATGATTATTTTAACTAAATTTGAGCCGCAGGAATAAGGATTCCCCGCGGCGCTGAATGTTTAACAATATGCTGTAAAAAATGAACTACGAGGATTTAATAGTAAACACATTGGGCAAATGTTGTGTTGTTTCACCGTTGAAAAGCTCACAGCACGAGGACAGCCCGGTATACAAGTTTGTAAAGGATGACGAAAGGATCCTTCATGAAGTTACACTTGAAAGCATTAAGGATTTCAGGGAGACAGGCCTTATGCCGGCTTCATTTGAAAAGGCCGGGCCTAAGGAAAGCATCTTCTTTGAACCTGCCAAAACAAAGGTTGCAATCGTAACCTGCGGCGGCATCTGTCCGGGACTGAACAATGTGATCAGGGCTCTTGTCAACCAACTGGTATATAGGTATGGAATCACCCGCATCCTTGGTATCCGGTATGGATATGAAGGACTTATCCCAAAATACAACCACCCGGTCATTGAACTGACAGCTCCCATGGTGAGTGATATTTACCAGTCGGGTGGAACTATCCTGGGAACGTCCAGGGGCAACCAGGATGTGGAGCAGATGGTTAATACACTCGAAATTCTCAATATAAATGTACTGTTCTGCATCGGAGGCGATGGAACTCTGAGAGGAGCACATGCCATCTACAAGGAGATTGAAAAGCGCAAACTCAGAATTGCAGTGGCAGGTATCCCGAAAACGATTGATAATGATATCGATCTGATGCAGAAATCATTCGGATTCGAAACAGCTTTCTCCATAGCAAACGACATCATTATGAATGCCCATAATGAAGCTCACGGAGCCTACAACGGAATTGCCCTCGTGAAGCTGATGGGGCGTGACTCGGGATTCATTGCTGCTTCCGCTGCCCTTGCCGTCCAGGAAGTGAATTTCGTGCTTATTCCCGAAGTTCCCTTTGATCTCTACGGCCCCAAGGGTTTTCTTAATCTTCTGCGCAAACGATTAGAAGAAAGGCATCATGCCGTGGTCGTCGTGGCAGAAGGAGCCGGACAGGATTTCTTCGATATACAAAATGCCGAGCTGGATGCATCAGGAAATATTAAACACAAGGATATTGGAATCTATCTTAAAGAAAAGATCACCGAGGAATTCAAGGCCAATGATTTCCCTCATTCAATAAAATACATCGACCCGAGTTATATTATCAGAAGTGCCCCGGCTAACGCCAACGACAGCAAATTCTGCAACCTGCTTGCCCAAAATGCCGTTCACGCGGCGCTTGCCGGAAAGACCGATTTCGTGGTAGGTTACTGGAACTATGAATTCACTCTCGTTCCGATATCAATGGCTGTTGCCAAACGAAAGAAAATAGATGTCATGAGTGAACTCTGGTGGAACGTACTTGAAGCAACAGGTCAGCCTATCAGCATGAAAAACAACTGATATGATAAAAAACATCGTATTTGATCTCGGAAATGTCCTGCTTAGTTTTGTCCCGTCGGAATACCTGATCAAGAAAAACTATCCCGCCACTTTAAGAAACACCATTCTCCGGGATATATTCCAGAGCACCGAATGGAAAATGCTTGATAACGGAGATATCTCTGCTCCTGAGGCAATAGAATCAATAGCAGCCAAATCATCGCTTAAAAGAGAGGAAATAGCCCTTGTATTCAATTTCAGGCGGGATATAATGTTTCCCCTTGACGACAACGCCAAACTGCTTCCAAAGCTCCGCAAACAGGGTTACAAGCTGTATTATCTTTCCAATTTCCCACTCGATGTCTTTGAAGAAATAAGAAATGATTTTTATTTTTTCAGGCATTTCGACGGTGGAATCATATCAGCAGAAGTAAAGCTTTCAAAACCCGATATCCGGTTTTACGAATACCTGATCGGGAAATACTCTCTAAATCCTTCAGAATCACTGTTTATCGACGACGTCGAAGAAAACGTCAGAGCAGCTGAAAAGGCTGGCATGAAGGCTATGTTCACAGACGGATCACTGAATATTGCCGAGCAGCTGGAGAGAAAGCTGGCAGGGTAAATAGCCTGAAACAGGAGATAATGTGTCGTGCGGTCGCAAAGGTCGTGCAAGTCGTGCAGGTCGTGCAGGTCTCTTACAATGAGGCGTTTACGCTACATGTACCTTTCGTTGGGCGCCATTTTCCCGGGGCGATACCCGGGCTATTGAAAAATAACACTTCCAGCGTCAGTAATTCCAATATAACCTTTGATTTTCCAGTAGCTCTGGTATCGCAAGCGACGATATTGCAATAAGGCAACCTACCTGGAGGGCTGGTCTTCCAATAGCCCCGGTTTCACCCGGGGTAAAGGCCAGTAACACCAAGTAGCGTAAAAACAGTGACCGAAGGGAGCAAGACAGCATGACAGCATGACCTATTTACTGACCCTAAGCCCCCGGATATTCATTAAATTCCCTGCCCTGAACGGGTTAAGATCGATAAACCTTAAGCTATTTACTTGTAAAAACGTGTGTTATATGGTTTATCTAAAGCATTGCTGATAACAACAATTCAGCGCTGTTTTCTGAAGAATTCTGAAATAATCATGGCTTTTTTACTGCCAATATGTTTTTGCAGTTCTTCAGGACTGAGTTCACGGATTTTTTCCACCGATTCAAAATTCTTAAGAAGTACCTCCTTCGTCTTTGGTCCGATGCCGGGTATTCCATCCAGTTCCGACCTGGTCATCCGCGACGAACGTTTGTCGCGATGGAAATTAATTCCAAAACGGTGAGCTTCGTTCCTAACCTGCTGTATCAATTTCAGGGTATACGAATTCTTGTCGAGATAAATAGGGACAGAATCGCCGGGAAAATAGATTTCTTCAAGTTTTTCTGCCAGTCCTATAACTGTTATGCTTTCCCTCAGGCCCAGACTTTCCAGGCTTTTCATTGCAGAAGAGAGCTGCCCTTTCCCGCCGTCAATTACAATTAGCTGCGGAAGAGAGGACTTTTCATCCAGCATCCTTCTGTACCTCCGGAAGATAACTTCCTTCATTGATGAAAAATCGTCGGGACCCTTTACAGTTTTAATATTGAAATGTCTGTATTCCTTCCTGCTGGGAAGGCCGTTCCTGAATACCACGCATGCTGCAACCGGATTAGTGCCCATTATGTTAGAGTTGTCAAAGCACTCTATGTGGACAGGCAGTGAGGGCATATGCAGATCGTTTTTGACTTTTTCGAGATTGCGGCCGGTTCTCGATACTTGCTTGTGTTCAGTTCGCTTTCTTTTCTGTTCCAGCTTGTAATATATCACATTCCTTTCGGCAAGCTTCAGCAAGCTCAACTTATCACCCATGGCAGGGACAGTATATTTTAGCTTATCTAATTGTACATCAGGCTTAAATGGGACAACCACCTCCGGGGAATCGCTTGAATAGCGCTGCCTGATCTCTGCAACTGCCATACCCAGAAGTGATTCCTTGTCTTCATCGAGCCGCGTCCTCATTTCCAGCGTAAAAGTCTGTACTAATGCACCTTCCACTACCTGAAGGTAGTGGACCCAGAACCTGTCCATATCCTGGGTGCAGGCAAAGACATCGAGATTCCGGATGGTATTGCTGACCACTGCTGAGCGGCTTCTGAATTTCATAAGGATATCTATCTTTTCCTTGATTATCTGAGCCTCCTCAAAACGCAATTCCGCTGCAAGGCGCTTCATCTTGTCCTTAAGCTGATTTGTTACACTAAGCAGGTTTCCTTTGAGTATATCCCTGATTTCCAGAATTGTGTCATTATAATCCTGCTCTGTTTGAAGCCCGATGCAGGGCGCCTTGCAGTTGCTGATGTGGTATTCGAGGCAGGGCTTGAATTTGCCGGCTTCAATATTAGATGTTGTCAGATTGAAATTGCAGATTCTCAGCTTGTACAGCTGCCGTATCAGGGTGAGAAGAGTCTTAACCATCAACGCGGAAGTGTAGGGACCGAAATAATGAGAACCGTCACGGATCACGTTCCTGGTGCTGAATACGCGGGGGAATGGTTCGTTCTTGATACAGATCCGGGGAAATGTCTTGTCGTCCTTCAGAAGGATGTTATAACGGGGCTGATATTTCTTTATAAGATTGTTCTCAAGGAGTAAAGCATCCGATTCGGTATCAACAACTATATGCCTGATTATCACTGCTTTATTCAGCATAACCCTTGTTTTTCCCGACTGGTTTCCAGAGAAATACGATGACACCCGTTTCTTCAGGTTCTTTGCCTTTCCTATATAGATTATCCTGCCTGAGGCGTCAATGAACTGGTAAACACCCGGGTCGTCGGGAAGTCCCGATAAAGTGGCTTTTATATCTTCCCTGCCATTCATCTGCATTTTGAACCAGGTTATAAAGATAACAATTCATCGCTTAGAAGTCCACAACCATGGTATTCTAAGTGAAAGCTCCACTTGCGTGGCAATCAATCTAAAAACAAATCTGTAAACCCGAATTTCCTGACGTCGAACAATCCCCTGTCGCTGATTTTCAGTTGCGGAATAACAAGGAGAGCCATAAATGAAAGCGTCATGAATGGCGCCGACATTGTGCAGCCGTATGATTTTACCAGCTCCGACAGCCGTTCGTATTCTGATGCCACCAATTCAGCAGGCTGATCGGACATAATTCCGGCTATCGGCAAAGGCAAAAATTCAATATTTTTATTTTTTGCTGCTGCCAGGCCTCCTTTGTTTTCAATAAGTATGTTAATGGCATCAAGGATATCATCGTCATTTGTTCCTAGACCGATTATGTTATGGCTGTCGTGAGCCACCGAGCTGGCAAAGGCCCCGCTTGTCAGACCGAAGCCCCTGATGAATGCCGTTGCCGGCTTAAGGTCGCGGTAACGATCCTTTACGACTATCTTAAGAATGTCTGAACGGATGTCAGCGCATATTTCCTCCCCTATCGTTACCGGGTTAATACTCTCGCCTGTTGTCAGATCACCATCATATGCTTCAATTACTCTTAGCCTGGCTGAACCGGCCCGGATCCGGATGTCGTCTTTTTTTATTTTTGAACTTTTAAAATTATTTATTCCTCCTGTGCCGGAGTATTCAAACAGAACCCTGCCATTGTCGAAGACTTTTATGCCTTCTATCCAGGTCTGACTTACTTTCATCGATCGTAGATCATCAACCAGGATCAGATCGGCCGGATTGCCTGCCTGAGGCAGACCTGCTGCAATACCATAGTGAACCGAAGGATTAAGTGTGCAGCTGCGAATAACGTCAAAAACATCATAGCCTTCTGTAATAAGCAAGGCAAGCAGTCTGTCGATATGCCCCTTTACAAGCATTTCCGGGTGAAGGTCATCGCTGCAGAGCATCAGCTTATCCGGATCAGTACGAAACAAGTCTTTCAGAGCATCAAGATTTCTTGCCGCGCTTCCTTCCCTGATAAGGATTTTCATCCCAAGTCGAATTTTCTCACGTGCTTCCTCTATTGTATTGCATTCATGATCGGTTGAGATGCCGGCAGAAATATACTTTTCCAAAGCTTCACCGCGTAATCCGGGTGCATGTCCGTCAACCTGCTTTCGCATCTTCTTTGCAAAGCTGATCTTTTTCAATACCTCATCATCATCATGAACAACACCGGGGAAGTTCATCATTTCTGAAAGATAGCTGACAGATGGCCGTTCAAGCAGTTCGCGGACTCCTTCAGAGTCAATAATCGCGCCGGAAGACTCGAAAGACGTGGCCGGTACACATGATGGAGCACCAAAATAAAACCTGAGCGGCACCTTTGATGCGTCTTCCATCATATAATCAACGCCCTGTATTCCCAGTACGTTTGCAATTTCATGAGGATCCGACACCACGGCAGTTGTTCCACGTGAAACGGCTGCCCTGGCAAAAGAACCCGGATTAAGCATTGAACTCTCAATATGTATGTGAGAATCAATCAATCCAGGAAGAATATAAGATTCATTAGCATGATCTGATCTGCCAATGCTCTGAACCTTTCCGCCATTGATATTAATGACAGCCGGATAGATCTCCCGCCGTATTATATCTACCAACTTTCCCTTTATTTCCATAATTCAACGATATTAATCATGAATAGTTCAAGAGCTGACGCGGTACATATTGACATGTACTGTAAAACAGAGATTATAGCAAACGCTATTGCCGAGAATTCCTGGCCTTGTCTGCCGGACAAGCCTGCAGATTCAATTCATTTTCATATGCCAGCAATAAGAAAACTGCAATCAGGCATATAGTAATAAAACTCTATAAAGAACGTCAGTAATTAATCAAATAATAAATATTAATTCAAATAAATTTTAAAAATTATTTCCCCTACCTGATTGATAATCAATTATTTCTGGTTTGGGCAAGCTCTTAGCAATATTTTAGAAGCATCTACATGGAACAATTCCAAACTTAATTTTATGAGATAAAGTAAAGCATGGCTGCAATTAAAGTCAAGTTTCCACGACTGAGATTTTCAACTATAGAGTATGTTTTTTTGACAATAAGGCATAACTGATATGCCTGAAACTATGTATATCCAGGGAAAACTGTTTCCATGCAATGAGGATAATTCAAGGCTAATAATCATAACTACACTGTCAGCCAGACTCTTTCTGCAATTATCTTCTTGAAAGATTACCCATAATAACGCGGGAGCATTATGGACTAAGCAGATAATTCATGCTGTACTTCGCATGATAGAAGAACCTGATGAACCCGTATAATATTTCTAAAGTCTATTTAAACCGGCAATCTGTCGTGATACCAAAGATGCCATCCGTAAAGCATTAGTTTTCTGTATATAACCGCTGATACAAGTTTGCTATTAAGGACTTTTTTGATCGCCAGTACTTTGGTATGTGTGGCGAAGGGAACAAGTCGCAGGGAAAAATCGAGGGACGGAGAGACGAAGAGACGGAGGGACGGAGAGGCGAAGGGATAAAGAGACGAAAAAACGAGACGTAACTTAGGAATGGGGGGAGAAAGGGAGAAGGGGAGAAGGGGAAAGGAGAAAGGGAGAAGGGGAGAAGGGGAGAAGGGGAGAAAGGGAGA
>JAXDBC010000014.1:0-26345 GCA_034679225.1 Bacteroidales bacterium
TGTTTGAAACACTTACGGTATATGTGTTCTGGCTGTAGTTTGCCTGGAAGCTCCTGTTTGAATTTACTGTGAATGTATAGCTGGAGTTTGTTGAGATAATTGATCCACCTTCGGTCCAGTTGACAAACGCGTATCCTGCTGAGGGGCTGGCGGTAATTGTTGCCTGTGACCCATGGGTATAGGTTCCGCCTCCTGTTACCGTGCCTCCGGAAGATGGATTGTTTGAAACACTTACGGTATATGTGTTCTGGCTGTAGTTTGCCTGGAAGCTCCTGTTTGAATTAACTGTAAATGTATAGCTGGGGTTTGTTGAGATAATTGATCCACCTTCGGTCCAGTTGACAAACGCGTATCCTGTTGCCGGGCTGGCTGTAATTGTTGCCTGTTCCCCGTGGTTATAGGTTCCGCCTCCTGTTACCGTACCGCCGGCACTTGGGTTGTTAGAAACACTGACAGTATAGCTTTGCGTACTGAAGTTGGCAACGAGATTCCTGCTGGAGGTGGCAGTAAAGCTATAAGTTGAACTGGAGGATACCTCTGTCCCTCCTTCAGTCCAGTTTACGAAGGAATATCCTGAGGCAGGTTGGGCAGTAAGGGTGACCTCTTCTCCGTGGGAATAGTCTCCTCCCCCGGATACCGATCCGCCTTCAGCAGGACTGGGCGAAACGGAAATACTGTATTGAAGGAGGCTGAAATTGGCAACAAGCGCTCTGTCTGCCTCGATTGTGAAAGTATAGCTTGCAGTTGCCGAAACCTGCACGCCGGATTCAGTCCAGTTTACAAATTGGTAGCCAGCAGCCGGACTGGCAGAAACAGTGATTTCCGTACCTGTGGCAAATGTTCCTGCCCCGCTTGTTGTTCCGGCATCCGCGGGATTCACGGAAAGTGTGACTGTATGATCCTGTGCCTGCAAACCCAGGAAAGCATAAGCAAGCAGCAATACAACAAGTAATCTTCTCATTTCAATTCATGCATATGACCTTTGCATAAAGGCTGATAAAACTTTTATAAAGTTAGTATTTACAAGCTGATTTACCAACGATTTTTGACAAACTTTTCAGGACAAGTGAAGATTTACGGCACTATATTGCCTTACGCCGATATTTTTTGATGAACAAGTCTTTACATGGATCACACTGAGAGGTTCTTCATGCGGGCCGCCTTGGGCAAGCAAGCGACTTTTGCTTCGGATGGCAATTTCCAATCTGTTGATCCGGCTTTCAAAAGGACTGAAATAATCAGATTAATAAAAGAAGCGTTAATTTTGGGCATCTATGGAATTCAAACTTGTTTCTGATTTTCAGCCGACCGGAGACCAGCCGGAAGCGATATCCCAGCTTGTGCAGGGTCTTGAAAAGGGTATGCCTTATCAGACGCTGCTGGGAGTGACGGGTTCAGGCAAGACTTTCACCATTGCCAACGTCATAGAAAAAGTTCAGCGGCCTGCACTGGTGTTAAGCCACAATAAGACCCTTGCCGCACAGCTTTATGGTGAGTTCCGGCAGTTTTTTCCTGAGAACCGGGTTGAATACTTCGTGTCGTATTACGATTATTACCAGCCTGAAGCCTATATTCCTGTTACCGACACCTATATTGAGAAGGATCTTTCTATCAACGAGGAGATAGAGAAGCTGAGGCTAAGCGCTACTTCAGCCCTCCTGTCGGGAAGAAAGGATGTCATTGTAGTGTCGTCAGTATCCTGTATTTATGGTATAGGAAATCCTGAGGATTTCCATTCCAACACTGTTTATATCAGAGCCGGGCAGAATATTGCCAGGAACCTGTTTCTCAGGAAGCTGGTTGACAGTCTTTATTCAAGAAATGAACTTGAATTCAGGAACGGGACCTTCAGGGTAAGGGGGGATACCATCGATATCTTGCCTGCCTATGCCGACACCGCGGTAAGAGTGGTGTTTTTCGGCGACCAGATCGAGGAAATATCCCTGTTTGATCCCGTAAGCGGAGACCGTCTGGAAACTGTTAATGAATACACAGTTTACCCTGCAAATATATTTGTGACCACCCGCGAAAGAATAAACCAGGCCATCAGCCTGATACAGGATGATATGTTGAGACAGGTAAGCCATTTCAGGGATACCGGCAAGCCTGAAGAAGCCAAAAGGCTCGAGCAGAGGGTTTCGTATGATCTTGAGATGATAAAGGAACTTGGCTACTGCAGCGGTATCGAGAATTACTCGCGGTATTTTGACGGGCGTGCTCCTGGAACCCGCCCGTTCTGCCTTCTTGATTATTTCCCGGACGATTTTATAACTATCATTGATGAGAGCCATGTAAGCGTTCCGCAGATCAGGGCCATGTACGGAGGTGATCATTCGAGGAAGCAGACACTGGTTGAATATGGCTTCAGACTGCCTGCAGCTCTTGACAACCGGCCGATGCGGATGGAGGAATTTGAGGCCCTGACCGGGCAGACGATTTTTGTCAGTGCCACCCCGGCCGATTATGAGCTTGAAAAGAGTGAGGGAGTTTTCGTGGATCAGGTGATAAGGCCGACCGGACTGCTTGATCCGCCGATAGAGGTAAGGCCAAGCATGAACCAGATCGACGATCTGATGCGGGAGATCAGGATCAGGGCCAAAGCCGGGGAAAGAACTCTTGTAACAACCATTACCAAGAGGATGGCTGAGGAACTCTCGGCCTATCTTCTGAGATATGATATCAAATGCCGCTACATCCATTCAGACATTGAAACCCTGGAGAGGATAGACATAATGGAAGGATTGCGTTCCGGCGACTTTGATGTGCTTGTGGGAGTCAATCTCCTGAGGGAGGGTCTCGATCTTCCGGAGGTGTCCCTGGTGGCCATCCTTGATGCTGACAAGGAAGGATTCCTCAGATCCGCCCGTTCGCTTACCCAGACGGCGGGACGTGCTGCAAGGAATCTTAATGGAAAGGTTATTATGTACGCCGACACGGTAACCGGAAGCATGAAGGAAACTATCAATGAGACCAACAGGCGTAGGGAGAAGCAGCTCAGGTACAATGAAAAGATGGGTATTACTCCTTCTCAGATAGTCAAGAGAACAGGGACAATTCTCAGCGGTTTAAGCAGGAAGGGAGTGAGTGTGAAATCCTATATTGAACCGGAAAAACCTGATATAGCAGCCGATCCGGTTGTGAAATATATGGACAAGGTTTCTCTGGAAAAAGCAATAGAAAAAAGCAGAAAGAGTATGGAGAAAGCTGCTTCAGAACTTGATTTTATTGAAGCAGCACGTCTCAGGGATGAAGTATCAGCCCTTCAGGCCTTACTGAGAAGCAAATCCTGATCGCGCCCGATTTTTACCTGGTAGCTGTCCAGTCCCAGGTTTTTCCTTCAGCGGTGTTTGATGCTGTTCCCCTGATCGTCCTGTCACTGACGACCCCGGTATAGATGTCATTGTTAATTTTGAAGGTCAGTTTACTGCCCTCAAGTCGTCCGTCGGTAACCGACTGCGATCTGATTCCGGTTTTGAAGCTTCCCCTGACGAACTGAAATTCCTGGGTCAGTTCAAGTTCCCCGTCACCCATCTTCCATTTGCCGCCGACTTTTGCCGGTACTATCCACAGATAGGCGGTGTTCCAGCTGTTCCAGTTTTCTTCGGTAGTAATTTCCTGATCGGCTTCCCATTCTCCCATTGTGAATGTGTTTGACACTATGCGCGTTCCCGGTTTGAGGTCCAGTATCCTGGGGCGGAGTTTCAGGTTAATTTCCGGAAGTAAGAACATTGTTATAACGGTTGCTTTTGAAAGGTCAGTCTCATACAGGTCGGCCTGAATGAATTCTGCCTTGCTGCCGACACCCTCTTTCCGTGCATTTTCCTTTGAAAGGGCTACCATGTCGGGATTGTATTCAATGCCGGTGGCTTTTGCTCCGATCTTGGCCGCCGAAATAACCGTTCTGCCGTCACCCGAACCCAGGTCGATGACGTAGTCGGCAGGAGTAACTTTCGCAACTTCAAGCATCTTGTTCACAAGTTCCTGCGGTGTGGGAACCCAGACTACATCCTTACCCTGCTGGCCCACTTCGGGTACATAATTATTTACGGAGGCTTTTTCCTGGGCTTGAAGGGTCAGCAATGCAGAGGAGACTATTAATGCCCCAAGGGCTGATATAAAGTATCTGAAAGTTTTCATCATATTTTATTTATTTTGTTTTTTGAGGGATTAAATGTAAGTGAAAAATCCCGATTGACACACAAACGAATAAGAATCCATAAAGGTTTTCAGGAGAATTTTAGAAAAATTAACTAAATGCTGATCATCTCCCTTACATAGTTTGCTATTGCAAGACATGATGTCAGACCGGGCGATTCAATACCGATCAGGTTTATGAAACCGGGCATTCCCCTGCGCGACTCTTCCCGGATATAGAAATCTCTTGCCGGTTCTCCCCGTCTCTGGATCTTGGGTCTTATTCCGGCCATTTCGGGCGACAGATCATTATATTCCAGAAAGGGCAGGAATTTTTTTGCCGACCTGAAAAATTCATCCTGCTTTGAAGCCGTGACTTTATAATCGAATACATTGGAGCTGAGCCAGCTTACATCCGGTCCGAGTTTGACTCCTCCTTTCATGTCGATCGTCACATGAATTCCAATTCCTTCAAGATTATGGGCCGGAACCGGATAAACCAGCCTGTTTATAAGCCGGTTCTTCGGTGGATTCAATCTGAAATATTCACCCTTGCAAAAGTTGATCCTCAGTTTTTCATCAGCCAGACCGGCCATCTCAGATATCAGGTCGGAAGCCAGTCCTGCCGAGTTGATGACCATCCTGGAAGTAAAGGTGAAGGATGACTTATCGGAGTCAGTGATAGTGATTTCATATCCTCCGGCAATCATTCTTATGCCGGTAACTTCGCTGTCGTAGGCGATCCGGCCTCCGTTCAGAATGATTCCCGTCTCGAGGCTCTTCATCAGGGAGTGAGTGTCGACAATACCTGTTGAAGGAGACCAGATGGCCTTTAGTGCAAAAACCGAAGGCTCAAGTTCGGCAATCCTGTCCCTGTCAATCAGTTCCAGATCATTCACACCATTTCCGGCTGCAGTATCCAGTATGTCCTCAATGATCCTGATCTCATCTTCCGTAGTCGCCACAATGATCTTTCCGCATTTTTTGAATGGGATTTCATGTTCCCTGCAATAATCGTACATCATCCGTTTTCCTTCAAGGCACAGTTTCGATTTGAGACTGCCTTTCGGATAGTAGATTCCTGCATGTATCACTTCGCTGTTTCTGCTGCTTGTCTCCTGTCCGAATGTCCTGTGCTTCTCCGCCAGGAAAACATCGCCAAATTCCCTGCTTAGCCTTTCGGCAATAGCAAGGCCTGCAACACCGGCTCCAATTATGGTTATTTGCGCATCCATGCAGATAACTACAGGTTTTAAAGCACAAATCTGGTCATTGGAAATCCTTCTGCTTGTATCATGCCGGAATACTTTTCGGATTTGTTTGTAAAATGATTTTCGCTTCAAATTTCCACAGATAATTTCGATACTATTTCCTGTGACGATTTGCCCAGGAGCAGTTCTATCTTTCCGTTTTCGAGTTCCCATTGTCCGGTATCTATGTTCCAGTAACGCAGATCTTCAACGGGAATCTCCAGGGTCACGCTCACCGTTTCACCTGCACCAACAGTCACCCTTTTAAAAGCCTTCAGTTCTTTTTCAGGCCATTCAACTGTGGCTTCAACACGGCTCACATAAAGCTGAGCTACATCATCGGCCTCCATATCGCCAGTGTTGCTTATGTTGAAGCTAACCTTGATGATATCCTTTGGTCCGTACTTTTTCTTATTGGTCTTCATGTCGCTATAGTTGAAATCCACGTAAGACAGACCATAGCCGAAGGGGTACATCACGGGCAATTCTTTGGCATCGAACCAGCGGTATCCAACAAGCAGACCTTCAGAATAATGTGCGTTGGGGCTAAATTGCGGACGCCTCATTTGCGGTATTTGGGCCGGCGGCGGGGGAGGGGTGGTGGTGTTGCCGGCCGGTCTTTGAGCTGCCACATCACTCCTGTACCTGGAAGCGAAAATGTCGCTTTCGATCTCCCTTTTCTGGGGATATGTCCCCATGGTGTAGGCCGGTGAATCTTCGAGTTTCAGGGGGAAGGTGAATGGCAGTTTCCCGGATGGAGCTATATTGCCCAGCAGTATATCGGCCAAAGCGTTGCCGCCTTCCAGACCGTTCCACCAGCCCTGAACCATGCCCTTCGAAACATCATCGACTATCCTCAGGTCGCATGGACCCCCGGAGATGATGACAGTGACCATGTTTGGATTGGCTTCAGCGAGCGCCCTGGCGATATCGTTCTGACCAACAGGCAGGTCGATGTTGCTCCTGTCGCTTCCTTCGGTCTCTATAAATTTGTTAGTTCCGGCGAAGAACAGGACTATATCGGCGTTTCTGGCCAGTTCAACAGCTTCGGCGACGAAAGCGGGATCGGCAGCTTCGTCAATTGCCGATGCGTTATTCGGATTCGGAGCGACTGGACCAAAGGACCAGACGTAGTTTTTATACCCGGGAGCATAGCTGATAGCGGCTCTGTCGCCGACCCTGTTCTGCAGACCTTTGAGAGGGGTGATTTCGTAGGGTACTTTCACACCCGCGCCCATACCTCCGGCGGCTGTGGACAAAACGGCGTTCTGGCCGATCACGGCGATTTTTTTCACCTTGTTCAAATCGATCGGCAGGATGTTGTTGTCATTTTTAAGAAGGACAACGGCCTTTGAAGCCACTTCGTAGGCGATTCGCTGTTCTTCGGGTTGGGATGCAAGAATCTTGTTCGCTTCGTTATCCGGCACGCTTTCAACTGTAAAGCGAACTCTCAGTATTTCCCTCACCTTGTCGTCGACAACCGACTCCGGAACCTTTCCGGCCTTAACCGAATCAATCAGGGCAGGGCCCAGGTATGAATCGCCGGTCATCTGGACATCCAGACCGCCCAAGGCAGCTCCCATGGTACTGTGGGTACCTCCCCAGTCGGAGACGGTCATGCCCTTGAAACCCCAGTCGCCGCGCAGGATGTCGTTGTTCAGGTATCCGTTCTCACTGCACCATGTTCCGTTAACCTTGTTGTAAGCTGTCATGATGCCCCATGCGCCGCCCTCAACGACAGCGGCCTCGAAAGGTTTAAGATATAATTCGCGTAAAGTGCGGTCATCTACAACTGCGTTCACAGTGCCACGGTTCGCTTCCTGGCTGTTCACGGCGAAGTGTTTTACGCATACGGCGGTTCCCACGTCCTGAACCCCCTTTACATAACCCACGGCCAATTCGGCTGCCAGCACGGGATCTTCACTCAGATACTCATATGTACGGCCGCCAACGGGCAATCTCTGGATGTTGATTGCCGGGCCAAGGATCATATCCTTGCCGCGGCGCCGGGCTTCACGGCTCATACCTGTACCGTATTTGTAGGCCATTTCTGGCGACCATGTCGCTGCCAGGGCGGATCCAGTAGGAAAATACGTTGCCGAATCTGTTGTCCAGCCTAAGGGCCGGAATCCATTGCCTACCTCTTCTCTTATACCAAATGGTCCGTCGGCATACCTTATTTCGGGAATTCCAAGACGCGGAATACCCTCTGATGACATGATGGTTTTGCTGTGAAGCATTTCTACTTTTTCTTCAAGGGTCATCCCTTTGATGATTTCGTTGATTTCCTTGTCATGAATGGTAAGGACATCCTGAGGAGATTTCGGTGTACAACTCAGGATTATACCCAGATTCACAGCTATGATTGCCGTGAAAAACAAAAGCTTTCTCAAGTTCATTGATAGTATAGGTTAAGAAAATATAACAAGTATTATAGTAATTATGTTTTGATATTCAATACAATATATAATAAAACCCTATCAATTTATGTAATTAACAACCGTATATAACAATTAAGTCAATCAGCCTGATTGATTCATAAACTTAAATGTACAGAAAAAACCTGATTGACCCACAAAGGAATAAAAATCCGGAAAGATTTTCAGGAAAAATTTTGAAATATAAACAGCCACATGTATTGCCTGATTTGAAGAGGAATACAGAAGTCTTATACAGATGGCGGGTATTAATATTGATGAAAGGTATTTCCCCTAAAAGTCACGCTCCCCGCTAAAGCGGGGCAGGCTCTTCGGAGCTTAACGATCATGAGGGTGCCGTACCTCCGGTTTCACCGGAGGTTATTAATATTCTTCTCTTTCAGAGAAGCTGCCGGTTGATGGATGCTCCTTCGGAGCATATCATATCCAGATGATTTTGTAATGAGAGTATGATACAGTAATCCTTATGTTATGGTCATGTCGTGGCACATCAGGGCCAGGTAGTTTTGTGACGGCAGACCATTCCCAATTTCAAGATTATCAGATCCGGAGAATGATTGTGCAAGAGAGGAATTTGCTATGGGAAGTTAAAGCTTCAACCAAGAACAGCTGCAATGCAGCTGGACAAAGAAGTCACGTATGTGACTTAATTTTAATAACCCCCGGTGCTAACCGGGGGTAAAGTACTCTAGAAGGTTTTAAGCCCTGAAGGGGCGTGACAGACTAGGATTTTTCCGGTTTATCATGTATCTTGCTTAGGTCTCGTTGTATTATTAACAAAAACTCTAATTCCATGGCAGGCAAAGGTATTTCCCAAAGAAGTCACGCTCCTTCGGAGCTTAACGATCGTGGGGTTGCCGTACCTCCGGTTTCACCGGAGGTTATTAAAATCCTTCTCTTTTAGAGAAGCTGCCGGTTGATGGATGCTCCTTCGGAGCATGTCATATCCAGATAATTTTGTAATGAGAGTATGATACAGTAATCCTTATGTTATGGTCATGTCGTGGCACATCAGGGCCAGGGAGTTTTGTGATGGGAGTATGTCAAAGTAATGCTTAAACTGCCTCCCTTTCTTTATCGGGGTGATCCGACTCGAACGGACGACCCTCACGCCTTGCGTGATGCGCTAATCAACTGCCAGTAAAAAAAGGAGCGTTCTAAACTGTCTCCTTTCTTTGTCGGGGTGATCCGACTCGAACGGACGACCCCTTGCACCCCATGCAAGTGCGCTAGCCAACTGCGCCACACCCCGAATAATTTTGCAAATTTAATCAAGAATTCCGAATAGAAAAATTCTAAGATGTCAACCTTAATGGAAAAACAAGCTACCTTTGAAGAAAATGCCAACAGGAAAGGATGTATTATGTATTATGTATTATGTATGATGTATTATAGGCGATGTGTAAGCAATTAGCAATTAGCAATTAGCAATGAACAATTAGCAATTAGTAAATGACACAAGACACATGATGCAAGGTACAAGACACAAGACGCGAGGTCACCAAAAGAACGCCGCATACCCCGTACTGTTTTTTCACTTTCAACTTTCAACTTTTCACTTTTAACTTTCTCACTTTCAACTTTCTATCATGACAAAACTCCGATTTCTGCCTTTGATTCTTCTGACAGTGTTCTGTTCATGCGACAGGGGACAATTTGTGTCAACTCTTCAGGTTCCCGGGAGGGATTTGTACTGTGTTATCGACACAGCCGGTGAAAGCGTTATCCCGAGCGGGAGGATAGTAAAGCCCTTTGGAAGTTTTGCCAGAATTGCCCACGACCCCTTTGGCCTGGCTCTTTCACCCGACGGGACACTTGCCATTTCTGTTCATGATAACCTTCTCACCCTTATTAATACATCGGATTTGGGCACCAGGGCTGTTTCGTCTCCCTACAGTAAAAGGGGATCGTACATGGGCGCAGCCATAACCAATGACAATAAAACGGCATACCTGAGCGGAGGCGACAGCGGGGATATTATTATTATGGACCTTGAATCGTCTGAAAGCTCAGGCAGGATTTCAATTAACGGGAAATCGGCCGGAAAGGATTTCAGGGACAGCTTTGTTGGCGACATAAGATTGTCGGCTGATGAAAAGAAACTTTATGTTCTCGATCAGTTCAACTTCAGACTGGTGATCCTTGATCTGGAAGAAAAGAAGGTAGAACACTCTGTTCCGGTCGGACGCTTTCCCCTTGGGATAGATATTTCTCCCGACGGCAAATTTGCCTATGTAGCCAATACAGGTATTTTCGATTACCCGATTGCCCCCGGACTGACGGAGAAAAATCTCGAAGATGCCGGACTTGATTTTCCTCCCTACGGAATGCCATCTGAAGAAGCTGAGAAGGGGACAGAAGTTGACGGCCGTTTTATCCCCGGACTTGGAAGTCCTCATGTGCCTGAAGCGGTTTCCGTATGGACGGTCGACCTTGAAAGCAACACGGTTATAGCAATGGAAAAGACCGGGTACAGGATGGGCGAAATGGTGGAGGGCCTGGAGATCGTCGGCGGATCAAGTCCCAATTCCATTGCTGCCGGCCGGAACAGGGTCTTCGTAAGCAATGCCACTAACGATAATATATCTGTTTTGGATCCGGCAAGCGGAAAGGTGATATCACATGTCAAACTGAATATTGATCCCCGTGTTGATTCATTCAGGGGTATGATACCATTCGGCATTGAACTCAGCAACGATGAGTCGAGACTGTACGTCGCGCTGAGCGGACTCAATGCCATTGGCGTGGTTGATGCGGAGAACCTCAGTGTGCTTGGGTACATTCCGACAGGATGGTTCCCGACAAAGCTTCAGATTTCTCCTGACGACCTTGCCCTTTATGTTGTAACTGCCCGAGGACTTGGATCGGGACCAAACGGAGGGGAAAACTTCCGGCTAACCTCCGCCGGAACCTATGTGGGCGACATTATGCTGGGAACAATCGAAAAGATAGACCTTGGAGGAATAAACCTTGATCTTGCGACACGGCAGGTTATAGACAATACTTTCAGGGAGATCAGGATAAAAGACAATCCGGATAATCCTTTACCTCCCGTGGCAGGATTAAGAAAAAGCCCTATAAAGCATATAGTGTATATTACAAAGGAAAACAGGACCTTTGATGAGGTTTTCGGAGAACTTGAGAATGCCAGGGGTGATTCCTCCCTTGCCCGTTACGGTATGAATGCTAATGTTGTCAGCCGCGACAGGACAAGGCTGGTCAACAATGTCAATGTTATGCCCAACCACCAGAAATTGGTGAGGGAGTTTGCAGTCAGCGACAATTTTTACTGCGACTCCGATGCATCGGTGCATGGTCACCGGTGGATGGTGGGAACCTATCCCAACGAATGGGTTGAGATTAACAGTTCAATGGCTATATCAAGGAACCTGTTCAGCTCCGCTCCCGGAAGGAAATTTGTTTCAGGTTCCTCAGGGGCAGTGTATCCCGAGGATTACAATGAAGCCGGCGGGATGTGGGAACACCTCTCGCGGCACGGCATAAGTTACTTCAACTTCGGACTGGGATTCGAATTCTCCGGGGCCGAAGAACAGCAATGGCATCAATACACCGGGATCAAGCTGGGCGTAATGTTCCCTATGCCCAAACCATTGTATGACAGAACTTCAAGGAAATATGCAACTTACAATACCAGTGTCCCCGACCAGTTCAGAATTGACATGTTCGAGGAGGAACTCGAAGAAAAATGGCTGTCGGGGAAGGAGGAATTCCCCTCGGTAATCACTATGATGATTCCCAATGATCACGGATCGTCCGAGAGGATTGATGACGGATATCCTTTCAAGGAATCGTATATGGCCGACAATGACCTTGCCCTTGGCCGGGTGGTGGAGAAACTGAGTCATACAAAATGGTGGCCTGAAATGCTTATTATTGTAACTGAAGACGATGCCCAGGATGGCCGTGACCATATTGATGCCCATCGCTCGCTTCTGATGATGATCAGCCCATGGATAAAAAGGGCTTATGTTTCCCATTCACATTCAAATTTCGGGGCTATTCTGAAAACGATTTACAACATCTGTGATATTCCCGCGCTGAATCAGTTCGATGCAACGGCAACACTTCTGCAGGATTTCTTTACAGACAAGCCTGATTTCACTCCCTACGAAGCTGTAATGGTTGACAACAGGATTTTTGATCCGCGAAAGGCACTCGATCCCTACGACCGTGATTTCAGATGGGAATCTCTTGGTGAATCGCCCGAGATTGACAACGAGGATGATTTCAGATCCAGCCACGAGGAACAGATGCTTATTGAAAACAATTGACAGCCGGATACTT
This sequence comes from Bacteroidales bacterium, assembly GCA_034679225.1. GTDB lineage: Bacteria > Bacteroidota > Bacteroidia > Bacteroidales > VadinHA17 > LD21. The sequence goes on from JAXDBC010000014.1 coordinate 12,128, forward strand.
TGTGTCTTCACTTAAATTGAACAGGAATATATGAAGAAAAGTAAACTAAACCGCAGGAAGTTTTTCACCCTGCTTGGTGCTGGTGGCGCAGTACTTGCGATGCAGCCGGTTGGGGCAATGACACCCGGACAGCCGCAGGATAAGGCAAAGCCTGCCACAAATATCAGTGATGCTCAGAAGATCCCGAGAATTGCGGCCTCAATGCCCGGAAAATTCCCCGGGAAAGTTGTGCTTGTCAAGGACCCCCGGTCGGTTGCAGACGATGTTCCTGTTGAAGGGATCGCTTACCTGATGCTTCATAAATCGATGCTGGAGCTTACCGGCGAGAAGAACCTGAAGAAGGCATGGAGAACTTTCGTAAAACCCGGTGAAAAAATAGGGCTTAAGGTTAATCCTGTTGCGGGAAAACTGCTTTCTACAAGCCATGCGGTGGTTCAGAGCGTTGTTAAACAATTAACAGAGAGCGGTATCGACAGAAGGGAAATAGTTATATGGGATAGAAGGGCAATGGAACTGGCCGATGTGGGATTCACTGCATACAATTATCCGGGAATAACAATCAGGGGAACCGAGTGCCGGGATGAAAATGGATCGTTTTATGACGTGAACGGAAAGCTTTACAGTGAGCAGAACATTGACAGGGAATGGTATTACTGGGCTGATGTGGAAGGTGAATATGATGCTGAGACAATGCCATACATGGTTAATGGTGGCAAATTCTCATATTTCACAACCATTGTCACCCGCGAACTTGACAAGATAATCAACATACCCATTCTGAAGAATGCCGGTGGATCGGTTACAAATGCAATGAAAAACCTGGCTTTTGGTTCTGTTTCCAACACCGGCCGTCTTCATGAACAGCTCTGGAATGATACCTGTGCCGAGGTTTGTGCTTTTTCACCGATCCGCGACAAAGTGGTACTTAATATCAGCGATGGGTTGAGAGGCTGCTTTAACGGAGGTCCGGCAGCCAATCCCCAGTTCATATGCAACTACCACACCCTGCTGGTATCTTCCGATCCCGTTGCAATGGACCGGATAGCCTACGATATAGTTGCTGCAAAAAGAATAGAGGAAGGACTTCAGAAGGCACCGGCGCCGGAATCGCTTACTTTTTTGAAGATGGCAGCGGCCCTTGGGCTTGGGATTGCCGATATTGAAGGTATAGATCTGAGGAGCTTCAGCCTTGGTTAATCAGCCCTTAAAAACGGGAGCCATTTTATTCTTGTAACGATTCTTGTAACGCATAAACTCTGGAATTTCAAAAAGATCCTTTCCATGTACAGACTGATAAAAGCATTATGTATTCTGATGTTCATTCCACTTGCAACCTGGTCCCAGGTGCCTGAGGATTTTCCGGCCCTTTCGCGGGCAGATCTTCCGGGCGCAGTAATTTCTTCTCCGAGAGTATTCACAGGCTCCTCGCTGTTCGGATATATAAACGGAGGAGCCGAGCTTTATCTGGAATACGGATTTTCACTGGCAACGATAACTGAAATCTCCATGAACGGTGGCAAATACAAAACTGAAATATTCAAAATGAATGGTCCGGAGGAAGCTTTCGGCATCTTTTCAGTGTCAAAATTCAGATGCATCGACATGCCTGCGTATTCAGACCATACATGCCGGACAAGGTATCAGCTTCAGATATGCAAGGGTCCATATTACATCAGCATTATCAACTCCGGAGGAACCGCATCCGACAGCACTGCTTCGGCGCTGATCGGAAGTCTTATTGCCGGAAGGATTTCCGGAGAAGAAATTGATCTGTTGCGGTATCTGCCTGGAATTCCGGGAGAAAAGATTAAGACTGACTGTTTCCTGGCGAAGGGACGGCTGGGCATAGTCAACGGGGCTCCTGAGCTTGAGGATTGTTTCCGGGGAATCCGGAATTTCACGGCTGTTGTTCTGAAAGGGGAGGAGGCCAATACTTTATCGGTAAAATTCAGTGATCCGGACTCTATGAAAAAATTCACTGAAATAAATGGCATCGAAGCTGCAGGCGCTATGCCTGCCGCGGGTGAGGCAAAACTGTCTGTTGAATATCTGACTGACAATCATATAATTATTAAAAGGCGGAACTAAGAACCAATGATTTTAATCTAAACTTGATTAAGTTTGCAGCAGGAAACAAAACATGCATGGAAATGGATCTATTCAAACCCATTGATATTTCAAATGAAGGACACGGGGCAGAGGCTTCAGGGACGGAAAAGGTTAAGTGCCTTATAGTTGGCTCCGGTCCTGCCGGTTACACCGCTGCAATATATGCAGCGAGGGCAAATCTGAGTCCTGTTTTGTATACAGGTCTGCAAATGGGAGGCCAGCTTACCACTACTACTGAGGTTGACAATTACCCGGGATTCCCGGAAGGGGTTAGCGGACCTGATCTGATGGAACATTTCCGGAAGCAGGCTTCCCGTTTCGGGACCGACATACGTTTTGGCATCGCGGTGAAGGCAGATTTTACCGGCCCGGTTCACAGGATTACCTTCGATGATGGAAAGGAAATTACAGCTGATACGGTTATAATAGCCACCGGCGCTACGGCAAGATACCTGGGTATTGATGCTGAAACCCGTTATGCCGGAATGGGAGTGTCGGCATGCGCCACCTGCGACGGATTCTTTTACAGGGGAAAGGATGTGGCAGTTGTCGGAGGCGGCGACACGGCAGCCGAAGAAGCAACCTATCTTGCCGGTCTTTGCAACAAGGTTTACATGGTTGTCCGCCGGAATGTGCTGAGAGCCTCAAAGGCCATGCAGGAAAGAGTGCTTAAAACATCCAACATTGAGATTTTCTGGGAACATCAGGCTATTGATCTCTATGGTGAGAACGGAGTTGAGGGTATGGTGCTTGTAAAGAAAAAGGGAACACCCGAAGAGGAGCTTGTAAGGGTTAAGATCGACGGCTTTTTCCTTGCCATCGGGCATACACCGAATTCGGAGGTGTTCAGGGATTTCGTCACCACGAATGAAAACGGCTATATCATAACCATTCCCGGTACATCGAAGACTAATGTTCCCGGTGTTTTTGCCGCCGGCGATGTTCAGGATCCGGTTTACCGGCAGGCGATAACTGCCGCCGGTTCGGGATGCATGGCAGCTATTGATGCGGAGCGCTATCTTATTGAAAAGCAATGAAGACATTTAAGAAGACCTTTAAAATATATGCCGAAGCTTCCGATGTTTATTCGGCGCTGACCAATCCTTTCACAATTGAACTGTGGTCGGGATATCCCGCTGAAATGTCAGAGGAGCCGGGCAGTGAGTTTAGCTTATGGGAAGGTGATATAAGCGGAAAGAACCTGGAATTCATAAAGGACAGGAAGCTGATCCAGGAATGGTATTTCGGGGATCAGGAAGAAAAGTCGATAGTGACAATAGATATTAAATCCGACGGGGAGAATTCCGTGGTTACTGTAGAGCATTCCAATATCCCCGACGAGGAGTTTGACCAGATCGCGGAAGGATGGAGGGAATACTACATAGGAGCAATTGCAGCCTTCTTCAGTCCTAATTTCTGAATCCGGATCTGAAGCCAGGCCCGGGATTATCTGTCATGTTGCAGCCTTTCGGCCGGGATGAAAGTTTCTATTTTGTGAAATCGGCCATAACGTGAGGATACTCATCATTGTCTATTTTCCTTTTTATCTCTTTGAAGGCCCTGACAGTGTATCTGACATCCTCGAGAGTATGGGTGGCTGTCGGTATAAGTCTGAGCATCACGACATCCCTGGGAACAACAGGGTATATGACCACGGAGCAGAAAATGTTGTAATTCTCTCTCAGGTCGTAGACCAATTGTGTTACCACTTCAAGCGGGCATTTGAAAAATACGGGAGTAACCGGTGATTCGGTTCTTCCGAGGTCCAGTCCGCTTTCCCTGAGGCCCGACTGAAGAGCTCTGACCACTGTCCAGAGCTTATCCCTGTACCCGGGATTTGACTGGATCAGTTCCAGTCTTTTAATTGCCCCGAGTGTCATGGCCATTGGAAGTGATTTTGCATAGATCTGCGAACGGAGGTTGTACCTGAGGTAGTTGATCACTTCCCTGGTGCTTGCTACAAATCCGCCGATTCCTGCCATTGACTTGGCAAAGGTTGCAAAGTAGATGTCGATCTGGTCCTGAACGCCGAAATGTTCCCCGGTGCCTCTTCCGTTGGCGCCCATGGTTCCGAATCCGTGAGCATCATCTACAAGAAGGCGAAACTTGTATTTCTTCTTGAGTTCAGTGATCTTGTCGAGTTTTCCAAGGTCGCCGGCCATTCCGAATACACCTTCGGTAATTACCAGGATGCCGCCTCCTGATTCGCTGACGAGTTTTGTGGCTCTCTGGAGTTGCTTCTCACAGCTTTCTATATCGTTGTGCGCGAAAACGAATCTCTTTCCGAAATGGAGCCTCAGTCCGTCCATAATGCATGCATGCGATTCGGAATCGTAAACGATAACGTCATGACGGTCGACCAGGGTGTCGATGATTGAAACCATTCCCTGGTAGCCGTAGTTGAGGAGATAAGCATCTTCCTTCATCTCAAATTCGGCTGCCATTTTTTCAAAGCGCTCATGGTTTGTAGTCTGGCCCGACATCATTCTGGCTCCCATAGGATAGGCAAGACCATATTGTTCAGTATATTCCGCATCAGCCTTTCTTACTTCCGGGTCGTTCGCGAGACCGAGGTAATTATTCAGGCTCCAGGTGAGTACCTCCTTTCCCCTGAAGGTCATCCTGGGAGCAATTTCACCCTCCAGTTTTGGGAACATAAAATACCCGTGAGCAAAATCGGAATACTGACCCAACGCTCCCATATTGGTTTTGATCTTGTTGAAAATATCCATTGTATAAAGCTTTTAAAAATTTGACACAAATGTAAGCATTAAGGATATGCCTGAGATACCACTTTATACCTAATTTACCGGATAGTTAAATATTTGCCATACAATAGCCGATTCAAAAAAAAGTTTTAATTTTGCGCAACATTTTTTATGAAATTAAGGCTATATATCATACTTGTGCTTGCAATTGGTATCAGCTCATGTGGCGAATACGAGAAGCTGCTCAAGAGCACCGATTACGAGATGAAAAAGACCAGGGCGCGGGAGTTTTACAATGCCCAGCAGTATTCCAGGGCGGCAGAACTGTTCGCGCAGGTGATTCCGAGGTTCAGGGCAACTGATGAATCGGAGGAACTGAACTGGCTCAATGCCCAGTGCTACTACAATATGAAGCAGTACGATGTTGCCGGGTCATTTTTCAAATCACTTGTGGAGCAGTATCCTTTCGGTGACTTTGCCGAGCAGGCTTCTTTTCTGGGAGCGTATTGTGATTATAAACTTGCCCCAAGGGCAGAACTAGACCAGCAAAGCTCGAAGGATGCCATTGAAGGATTCGCTGTTTTTGTAAACAGGTTTCCTGATAGTCCGAAGGTACCTGAAGCCCGGGAATATCTTAATATCCTTCAGAACAGACTTGTGGAGAAGTCGTATTTGAGCGCCAGGCTTTATTACAACATGAAGCAGTACAAGGCAGCCATAACGGCTCTGTCAAACAGCCTGAAGGAATATTCCGAGTCGAAATACCGGGAAGAAATGATGTATCTCAAGCTTCATTCCCTTTACCTTTACGCGGAAAAAAGCATTCCGGCAAGGCAAAGAGAACGTTTCCAGGAGACTCTCGACGATTATTTCTCGTTCATGGAAGAGTATCCCGAGAGCATGTATTCAAAGGAAGTGCAAAGGATATATGATTCCACTGCAAGGCAATTGGGTATAAACCCGGCTGATATTTTAGAAAACAACGAGTAAAAAAAATATGGATTACAGAAAAACAAATGCACCCACGACAACGATGACCCGTAACATGGAACTTCTTACAAAGGATACGGGAAATGTATATGAAACGGTTATCATTGTTGGAAGAAGGGCAAACCAGATTGCGGTTGACATGAAGCAGGAGCTTAACAAGAAGCTTGAAGAGTTTGCTTCTTTCACCGACAATCTTGAGGAGGTTTTCGAAAACCGCGAGCAGATAGAAATATCAAAGTTTTACGAAAGGCTCCCGAAACCTACTCTCATCGCGCTTCAGGAGTTTGAGGAAGGCAAGATATACCACAGGAATCCTGAAAGCCCGGCCGCTAAAAGCAAAATCTGACATCAACGCGGGTCCCCACCCGCGAACATATTGATCCTGCTCGTTTAAAAGCTGAAACGGATGAGACATAGGATAATAAAATATTTTCTCCTGGCAGCGCTGATCCTGTCTTCAGTCGCGGTCAGTTCCCAGGAGTTGAACTGTAATGTCCAGGTCAGCGCTCAGAAGATCCAGGGTTCAAACCGTCAGGTGTTCGAGTCGATGCAGAGGGATATCTACGAGTTCATGAACAATACCGTTTGGACAAACAATGTTTTCAGCTACGCCGAACGGATTGACTGCAATATTCTTATCAATCTCACAGATCAGTTTTCGGCTGATGAATTCAGGGGGACTCTTCAGGTACAGCTTCGCCGGCCGGTTTTCAACACCACTTATAACTCCACTCTTCTTAATTTCGTCGACAATAATTTTCAGTTCAGGTATGTTGAGTTCCAACCGCTGGAATTTGATCCCAACTCATACCGCTCGAGCCTGGTATCTGTTCTTGCCTACTATGCATACCTGATACTCGGTTTTGACTATGATTCGTATTCCACCCTGGGCGGAACAGAATTTTTCCAGGTGGCTGAAAAGATTGTTGCCAATGCCCAGAATGCATCAGAGCCAGGCTGGAAACCATATGACGGATCCAGAAACAGGAACCGTTACTGGTTGGTTAAAAACCTGCTCGACAAGGAATATGAGGGTGTGAGGAGATTCATTCATGAATATTATATTAACGGTCTTGACAGGATGGAGTCGAGGGCAGCCGAATCGAGGAACAGTATTGCCGAAAGTCTGAAGTTTCTTCAGGAGGTTCACAGGGCCAAGCCCGATCCTTACATGTATCTTCTCCAGGTTGTGATGGATTCAAAGTCGGATGAGCTGGTGAATATTTTCTCGGAAGCCTTTCCTGAGGAGAAGAGCCGGGTGATTCAGATCCTGATTGAGGTAGATCCCGGGAACAAATCGAAATACGAGAAGATAAGCGCTTCAAGATAACATACCGCCCTGATATGCTTTTAAAACTTGCCGTTCGGAATTATGCACTTATAAAAGAGCTTGATCTCTCTTTCGAGAACGGTCTGACAATCATCACCGGCGAAACCGGTGCCGGCAAGTCTATCCTTCTGGGAGCCCTTTCACTTATTCTGGGCGCAAGGGCCGATTCCTCGGTGCTGCTCGATCTTACTGAAAAATGTATAGTTGAAGGGACATTCAAAACAGAGGATTATGATTTAGAGGATTTTTTCTCTCGCAATGATCTTGATTATGAAGGCAGGGCTATTCTAAGGCGCGAGATTAACCCGGCGGGAAAATCGAGAGCCTTTATAAACGACACTCCGGTGGTTCTGGCTGTTCTGAAAGAACTTGGCGACAGGCTGATCGATATTCATTCACAGCATCAGACACTTATGCTGAACGACAACGCCTTTCAGCTGAATATTATTGATTCCTATGCCGCCACCGGCCCGCTTAAGGAGAAATACAGGTCGGAATTCAGCAATTACCGTAAGCTTCAAAAGGAATACAATGAGTTGAAGGAGAAGCATGAAAAGAACCGTACCGATCTTGAATATTTCCGGGCACAGCTCGCTCAGCTTGAGGAAGCAAAGCTGAAAGAAGGTGAGCAGGAAGAGCTGGAGAAGGAACAGGAACTCCTGGAACACGCGGGGGAGATTAAACAGGCGCTGGCAGATGCATCACAACTTCTTTCTTATGAAAACGGATCAGTGCTTTCGATGCTAAGGCAGGCAAGGTCAGTCATTGGAAGGATCAACACCTTCCTTCCTTCAGATCTGAATATTCATTCCCGCCTTGATTCCTGCTTCATTGAACTTGATGATATTTCCAATGAAACAGCAAGGCTGGAGCAGGAAACCGAAGCCGATCCCCGCCGTCTTGAACTGGTCAACAGCCGACTCGACACGCTTTATTCACTGTTTCGCAAGCATCATGCCAGTGACCTTGGCGAACTGATCGCCAGGAAGACGGAGATAGAAAATTCATTGAAATCGATAGAGACGAATGACGAAAGGCTTGATGAACTGTCACGGCTGCTTTTGCAGGCGACGGAATCTCTGCGGGAAACTGCCGGCAAAATTTCGGAAATCAGGAAATCGGCTCTGCCATCGATCGAGTCAAAGATAACCGCCCAGCTGAAACAACTTGGAATACCCAATGCACGTTTTGAAATCTTGTTGACAAAAACATCTGATTTTACATCGTCGGGAACAGACGCTGCCGACTTCCTTTTCTCCGCCAACAGGCAGACGCGTCCCGAGAACATTGCCCGGATCGCCTCGGGTGGTGAACTGTCGCGTGTGATGCTCAGCCTTAAGTCGCTGCTTACAAAAAGCATGAATCTCCCGACTATAATTTTTGACGAGATCGATTCCGGCGTATCAGGCGAGGTTGCCGACAAGGTGGGCCAGATACTGCTGGGAATGGGACAATATATGCAGGTTGTTAACATAACCCATCTTCCGCAGGTCGCTTCAAGGGGAAACGTTCATTATCATGTTTACAAGGAGGATACGGGCGACTCGACAATTACACGGGTTAAGCAGTTGTCTGCAGAGGAAAGAGTGATGGAGGTTGCCAGGCTGCTTAGCGGCAGCGAGGTTACTGAAACTGCGATCAGGAATGCAAGGGAACTGATCAGGGCCGGCAGCAAATGACCCGCGCATGAGCCGGCCATTCGTAAAAGGAGACATCATATCAGATAGAATGATTTAATAAACGCGTATGAGTAACGGTCTGTTAAAAGGAAAGAAGGGAATTATATTTGGTGCCCTTAATGAAAAATCGATAGCCTGGCAGGTTGCACTCAAGGCTCACCATCAGGGTGCCCGGCTGGTTCTGACCAATTCGCCGGTGGCGGTGAGGATGGGATCCATAAACGAGCTTGCCGCACTGACCTCTTCAAAACTTGTAGTTGCCGATGCAACAAGCATGGTGGATATTGACAGGCTTGTATCCGAGAGCCTTCAGATTTTCGGAGGAAGATTCGATTTCGTCCTTCATTCCATCGGCATGTCACCCAATGTCAGGAAGGATATTCCATACGAGAATACGAGCTATGAGAACATGCTGAAGACCTATGACATTTCTGCCCTCAGCTTTCACAGGATAATGCAGACATGCTACAAGTATGACGCGATAAATGAGTGGGGATCGGTGGTGGCTCTTACCTATGTGGCAGCCCAGAGAACCCTGGCAGGATATAACGATATGGGTGATGCAAAGGCTCTTCTCGAATCGATAGCGAGGACGTTCGGATATATATACGGGCGCGACAGGAAAGTAAGGATCAACACCATCTCGCAGTCGCCTACTCCGACAACAGCCGGAAGCGGTGTTCACGGAATTGAATCGCTTCTTGATTTTTCGGACAGGATGTCGCCTCTCGGCAATGCGACTGCAGCGGAGTGCGCCGACTATTGCGTAACGCTCTTTTCCGATCTTACCCGCAAGGTGACGATGCAAAACCTGTATCACGACGGAGGATTCTCGAGCATGGGGATGAGCCTTAAGGCGATAGAGCAGTACAACAAAAGCTTTGGGGAATGTGATGAGAAGTAAATAAGCATTTTACAAGCGGTTTGCCTGCAGCTGAATTGCTTTTTCTATATTTGGACGACCTAAATATTGCTTTATGATCAGGATGATTTTGCTGGCATTGTTCTATTTCCTTTTTCCCCTGGTAATTATTTTTCTATGCCGGAAATGGAGCTTTCTCCAGAAATTCGGAACCATAGTCCTCGCTTATGCTTTCGGCCTTATTATAGGCACCACCGGTATTATTCCTCAGGGAAGCGAGGGTTTCAAACTTGCTTTGCAGAACGAAGCTTCGCTCAGCAAACCGGTATTGGATGCCCTTATTGCTGAGGGGAAAGCTGTTCCGCACGACAGATTGGCCAATGATATTCTTGCACTCCAGGATGCTGTCTATTCCCTGGCTCTTCTACTTGCATTTCCACTGCTTCTGTTCTCACTCAATATCCGGCGATGGCTGAAATACGCGAAAAAGGGATTTCTTTCGGTTGCACTGGCTTTGGTTGCCGGTATAGTAATGGTAACCACCGGATTCTTTATCTGGAAGGACACATTCCCCGATGCATGGAAGCTTGCAGGTATGTTTGAAGGCATTTACACCGGAGGCACACCCAACTTTGCAGCTCTCAAGCTCATCCTGAATGTTGATGACGACCGTTTCGTGGTACTCTTTACCTATGACACCATAGTGGGAGCATTCCTTGTGCTGTTCTTTGTAACTGTTGCCCCGAGGATATTCAGGTCTATACTGCCGCAATATAAGTCCAAAAACGGAATGGCAATTGATGAAAGCCTTGTCAGGAAGGAGACTGAAGGGCTTGATGATTTCTCAGGCATGCTTAAGCGAGAGACTTTTGTGCCGCTTCTGAAGGCTCTGGGATTAAGCGTTATAATCGCAGGGATAAGCGGTGTGCTATATATGTTTGCTCCTGTTCCCCAGGAACTGAGGATGGCAGTCTTGGTGCTTTCGGTCACAACCCTGGGTATACTTGCTTCGCTGATAAAGAAGGTAAACAGGATTGAAAAGACCTTTCAGCTGGGGATGTACCTGATCCTTGTTTTCTCACTAACGGTTGCCTCAAGGTCCGACATAAGGAGCTTGTTCGGACAGGGAATGTGGGATCTGATCCTGTTTATATCATGGTGCTACTGGGGTTCACTTTTGCTGCATCTTATCCTGGCAAAGATTTTCCGCATCGACGCGGATAATTTCCTTATAACGGCAACAGCCTTTGTGTTTTCCCCGCCTTTTGTTCCTCTTGTGGCCAACGCACTTAAAAACAAGGACGTCATAGTAACCGGATTAACCGGGGGCATCATCGGCTATCTTCTCGGCAATTACTTCGGTACCACGCTTGCCTATCTGCTGAAAGGATTTTAAAAAGGCATATCGTTTCAGGTAAAAAAATTGTCGGCAAACAATAACCCGGTTATTGTTTGCCGACAATTTTTTGTTGTTATTTCTGACTTCCTGGGCTTTCTAAAGAATATCTAGAAAAGGTAATTAAGTCCTATTCCGAACGAAATATTGCCGTCCTGTTTGTTGAAAGCCTTTCCTATGTCGACTGCAATGACGAAGTTCTCACCCCATACCGGCATTATACTTATTCCGGCGCAGTGGTGCATACTTTCTTTTCCCGGGTTGAAGAAATCGCTGAATGAGTAGTTTGTCATTTCAGAATTGAAAGTGGAGTTCAGGTTTGATGGCAGTTTATATTTCTGTGTAACCATTCCCAGGTCGTAGAACAGGTTGATTCCAAGGTAGCTTTCCTTGTTGAGCAGTGTAAAATGAACCGGTTTCCAGCGGAGTTCGATGTTGCCGAGGGCAAAGCCTTCGCCTACGACCCTGTTCTTGAGTACTCCCCTCAGGGTGCTGAATCCTCCCAGGCCTTCATTGAACGCGCCGGTAAGTCGTGATGTGATCATCTGCGACTGGTAGAAGAACGGAGTCTCTCCGGATATTGTAGCCTGATAGCCTAACCTGTAAACCAGCGAGAGATTGTTTTCCACGAGAGTGAAGTACTGCCTGTGTGTAATATAGAATTTGGTAAAGCTCCAGTCGTTGCCGAGGAATCCGGGAGCAAGTTCAACTCCCAGTTCGGTCCAGATACCTTTCATGGGATTCGGGCGGTTGTCCCTGCTGTCCCATACCACGCCTGCCTTCAGTGTGTTTACCCAGCCGCCGTTGGCTTCATTGGCCTGGATAAGCCCGAGCGAATCGCGGTACAGCTCAAAAAGACCGGGTTCATCCGACAAAGACGGAAGGAGGTTATCATCCTTGCCTTTGTTCAGTTTATCGATATTTACCGATTTGACTTCAAATTTCTGAAATGCAAATCCGGCACTCCATTTCAGCTTTTCGCCCGACAGGTTACCGAGGAAATCGTTCTTGAACCTGAACTGGTTCCTTTCGTGCCTGTAGAACATTTGAGACCTGTATGCTGAAGTCTCCGTGTCCATCCAGTCGGCGTTATAAACCGATTCATAACCGTTGAAGCCGTAAAAATGATTTGCCAGGTCGGGCAGGTAGCTCAGATCGACTACCCATTCGATTCCCGGGATAAGGTGGTTAGATTCGAACATTAAGCGATAAATACCGCTTCCTTTTGTAAACCGTGATACCTCCGCGTAGATATGATCATCCCATTTAGGGTAAATGCTCGGTTTCCCGTAATTGAAAAACTCGACCAGTGCTCCGTACTGGAATCCAAGGTTGCTGTCAAAGGAAATCGCGGGAAGTGCTCCACCGAATTTCCATCCTGTCCTGGCTTTGTCATCCTGGGCAGCAACCGGGAGAGCTATCATGAAGGCAAGCATCAGTGTTAAGATCTTTTTCATAAGGTAGAGTTTTGGTTCAGAGCGATAAAGGTAAAGAAAAAAGGAAATCATAGACCTTATTTTCAATAATTGCTAACTTCGGCTTATATTTTACCACAAAATACGTATATGGCTCTGTTGATAAAGAATATCAGGGAACTGTTCGGGACAGTCAAGGGGCAGGCGGTGAAGCGAGGCAGGGAGATGGCGGTGGTTGATTCGGTGAAGAATGCTTTTCTTTTTGCTGAAAACGACACTATAAGCTCCTTCGGCAGGATGGAAGACCTTCCGGCAGAACTGGCTTCAGCCCGGACGGGCATTGAAATTATTGATGCTTCGGGAAGCTTTGTCTTTCCGGCCTTCTGTGATTCCCACACTCATCTTGTTTATTCCGGAAGCCGCGAGCAGGAATTTGTTGATAAGATCAGGGGACTTACATACGAAGAGATTGCACGCAGGGGAGGGGGGATTCTTAATTCTGCCCGAAGGCTTCATGCAGCAAAAGAAGATGAACTTTATCTTGAATCGTTAACCAGGATTCATGAAATAGCAGGGATGGGAACAGCCGCGGTGGAGATCAAGAGCGGTTACGGGCTGAACACTGAAGATGAACTTAAGATGCTCAGGGTGATAAGGCGGATCAGGGAGAACTGTCCGCTGGAGATAAGATCGACTTTTCTGGGGGCGCATGCCGTTCCGGCAGAGTACAGGAATGACAGGGATGTATATATTAATCAGATCATCAATGAGATGATACCGATGGTTGCATCGGAAGGGCTGGCTGAATATATTGATGTCTTTTGTGATGATGGATTCTTCACTGTTGATGAGACGGACAGAATACTGACGGCCGGTGTGAAATACGGCCTGATACCGAAGATCCATGCCAATGAGATTGGATTTTCGGGAGGGGTTCAGGTTGGTGTCAGGCATAATGCCTTGTCGGTCGACCATCTCGAGCGCTCGGGCCAAGAAGAGATCTCCGCTCTTTCAGGATCTGATACTATCCCGACTCTTCTACCCGGATCAGCCCTTTTTCTTGGTCTGCCCAACCCGCCTGCCCGCGGGATGATTGAGGCCGGACTGCCTGTAGCCCTTGCTTCAGACTATAATCCGGGTTCATCACCTTCAGGAAATATGAAGCTCATCATGTCGCTTGGATGCATCAGGCTGAAGATGACTCCTGAGGAGGTGTTCAATGCCGTTACTGTCAATTCTGCCTGCGCCATGGGGGTTCAGGATAGTCATGGTTCGGTTTCGGAAGGAAAATCGGCAGGACTGATAATCACAAAGGAAATTCCTTCATTCGGATTTTTTCCCTACGCCTTCGGGAGTGATCTGATCGACAAGGTAATCCTCAGGGGAAAAGTCTGGAAAGCCGCCGGAGCCTGACACGCGACGGGTGCTTCATAAACAAAATAATAAGATACAAATAATTATATGGAAAAGAAAATATTAGAATGTGTCCCTAATTTCAGTGAAGGAAGGGATATGGGCATTATAAGGCAGATCACCGGTGCCATTGAGTCGGTTGAAGGAGTTAGGCTTCTTGATGTTGATCCCGGGCGCGACACGAACCGCACGGTGGTAACTTTCGTGGGTGAGCCGGACGCTGTTGTCGAGGCTGCTTTCAGGGGAGTGAAGAAGGCATCGGAGCTGATCGACATGTCGAAGCACCATGGTGAGCATCCCAGGATGGGAGCCACTG
>JAXDBC010000015.1:0-6312 GCA_034679225.1 Bacteroidales bacterium
ATGGGAACAATAGCAAGTAATTTAACCTTAACTACAAAAGTTGAACGAGGGGCGACAATGCTGGGTTCATACGCAATAGTCGGCAGGCTAAATGATATCCTTCTGAGTACGGATGGAATAAGCCAGCCAGATCTTGCTGATTACAAACCTCGTCTGCCGATGCCACCGGAGGGATTACGTTCAGGACAAATTAATTCATCATATCCTACGGCATGGTATTATAATTCACAATACGATCATGGAGGAGTGCCGAAGCCAATTGCATCAACTGTTGCAGAACGTGACAGGTTAGCAAAACAAGGCGTAGATTATATCAACGAAGTCGTTGATAAAATGGATGCGCCTGAAATAGTAAAAAAATTAAAGGAACACCAGGAATATATTGAGGAAGTTTCTAAAAAATATGGAGATCTTCTTCCAAAATGATAATCTATTTTAAATATGTCAGGTATTATGTTAACATGATAAATCTTGTTATTCATTAATCATATTCAGGTATAAATAATGAAAAAGTATTTGTTTCTGAATATTTAAACTAATTCAATAAAATGAGACATGCTTTAATAATTATCAGTTTTCTTTTGATCGCTTTAACCTCGTGTAAGAGCAATCAAAACCCTGTTCTGAAAATTGAAGGCGGATTGATCCAGGGAGTTGAAACAGAGACTCCTGGCATTTATGTTTATAAGGGCATACCCTATGCAGCGCCTCCTGTTGGCGACTTGCGCTGGAAGGCGCCACAACCGGTAATTCCATGGGAAGGTGTTAAAGTGGCTGATACTTACGGACCTGCTGCCATGCAAGCCCCCCGTCTACCAGGAAGCTTTTATTACATAGAGTTTTTCACGGATGATGGTCATCGGGTTAGTGAAGATTGCCTGTATCTGAATGTTTATACATCATCCCCCGGTAAAACGAATGCCCGCTTACCAGTTGCAGTTTATATTCACGGGGGCGCTTATGCTTCAGGTTACTGTTATGAAAAGCAGTTTCTGGGAGGTGAGGAGTGGATGAAACATGGTGTAATTCTGGTTACGATTAATTACAGGCTGAATCTTTTCGGCTTCCTGGCGCACCCTGAACTTTCGGCTGAAGATGCCCATGGTGTTTCAGGTAATTATGGAATTCTGGACCAGATTGCAGCCTTGAAATGGGTTAAGAATAACATACAGCAGTTTGGCGGTGATCCGGCCAATGTTACTGTCTTTGGCCAGAGTGCAGGTGCAATGAGCATACAACAACTCATTACTTCACCATTATCGAAAGCTTTGATGCATAAAGCAATCATGCAAAGCGGTGGAGGAATTTCTGACAGACCATCTCTCGGTGGGTCACAGTTGGAGGCAGCAGAACAAGCAGGAAAAGCTATGATGGAACTCGGCGGCTATAAAAACCTCGAGGCCATGCGTTCGGCCCCGGTAGATTCTATTATGGCTTTAATGAACCGTGCCAGAAGGGAGAGAAGAGGAGGAATGATGGGTCCGGTGGTAGATGGATATGTTTTAACAACAAGTTTCAGCGAAGCGGCACGTACTGACAAAATAGCCGATATCCCATATATTATTGGATATAATACAGATGATATGGGAATGATGAAAAACGGTTTAGGACAATTTTGCTTGTCTCGTGAGACAAATGGAGGAAAAGCCTATGCTTATGAGTTCTCAAGGGCATTGCCAGGAGATTCAGCAGGTGCTTTCCATTCTGCTGAGTTGTGGTATGTCTTTAAGACTCTTGATAAAAGCTGGAGGCCTTTTACAGATGGAGATTATGTTCTATCAGACTATATGGTTGATTTCTGGACGAATTTCGCTAAATACGGAAATCCAAATGGAAATGGTAAAGAAATATGGAAACCATATACTATGGAGAATCAGCAATTTATGATATTAAAACTCGGCGCTTCAGGTGCTGCAGAACCTGAGATGAGTTTGCCTTCCAATCCTCAGTAAAAAAGTTTCCTCAGGACTAATTAGCTATGATCTTAAAACTGAATAAACAAATATGAAGAAAAAGAATTTGTTACTTCTTTCAGGTGTATTTCTGATAATAACGTTATTTACAGTAAATGCCTATTCCAGGGAGGTTATATCAATAAACGAGGAATGGAATTTTTCAAATAGTGTTGAAACTCCAAGAGGACTTGGCTGGGGTGCATCCCGTGCTGGATCAACTGTTGTTAACCTGCCTCATACCTGGAACAGTGTCGATTTTTTATCGGATGGCGGTTACCGAAGAGGTTATGGTTCATACCGAAAGGAGATGGAAATTCCCATTGAATATAAGGGGAAGCGTCTTTTCTTAAAGTTTGAAGGAGCAGGTACTGTTGCCACAGTTTTTGTCAATTCCAGTTTTGTCGGCGAACATAAAGGGGCATATAATGCATTTACCTATGAGATCACTGACCTGGTTAATTATGGCGCTAGAAATACCATTAATGTTATCTGTGACAACTCCCTGAAATTTGATGTTGCTCCCCAGGGTGGAGATTTTAACATGTATGGAGGCATTTATCGTGACGTATGGCTTATTGTAACAGATGAGGCCTGTATTTCGCCATTGTATTATAGTTCCACAGGAGTTTTTATAAGTCAGTTGTCTGTCTCAGATAAAAGAGCAGAACTGCGGGCAGAGATTTATATGTCTACCAGATCTGATTATAAAAACTGTGAAGTTGAATTTAGTATTCTTGACAAAGGCAATGTAGTTGTTGTATCCCAAACCACTCCTTATATTAATAATGACAAGGTTGTGATCAATATCTATCTGGATAATCCGCACTTGTGGAACGGAGTCAAAGATCCTTATCTATATAAAACGGTAACCATATTGAAGAAAAATGGCAAGGAGATAGACCGTGTAGAAGAATATATCGGGATACGTTATTATCACATCGATCCGGATAAAGGATTTTTCCTGAATGGGCAGCATATGAAACTCAGAGGAGTCTGCCGTCACCAGGATTGGGACAGACTAGCTTCGGCACTTACTGAAAAGAATCATACAGTGGATTTCAGTTTTTTCGAAGAAGTTGGGGCAAACGCTCTGCGTTTGGCTCATTACCCGCAAGCAAAATTTATGTTTCGTGAGGCAGACAGGAGAGGATTTATTGTATGGGAAGAGATTCCCTTTGTAGGAGGATACATTAAATCAAAGGGTTTTGATGAAAACCTGAAGCTTCAGCTGAGAGAGCTGATCGTACAGAATTATAATCATCCATCAATCTGCTTCTGGGGTTTGTTTAACGAGATTACGGGTAATTTTGATGCTATTCTCGCTCAATTGAATGATTTGGCACATGAGCTTGATCCATACAGAATGACCGTAGCGGCAACTTACCAGGAAGGAAGTTTTTATTTCATTACCGATGCGATCGCAATGAACAAGTACTTTGGATGGTACTATGATCAAATTGAAGATTTCGCCACCTATTTTGACGATTGGCACGCTAAAAACCCAACAGCAAAGATCGGAGTCAGTGAATATGGAGCTGGTGCAAGCATAAGGCAACATGTTGGACAATTTGTGCCGGAAGAAAATCCCAGACCTTCATCAAGAGGGCCATGGCAACCGGAAGAAAAACAAACGGCTATCCATATGGCTCACCTTAAAATGATCACAGAAAGGGATTACATATGGGGCTCTTTTGTCTGGAATATGTTCGATTTCGGATCCAACCACAAAAGTGAAGCTGACACAGCTCATTTGAATACCAAGGGGCTTGTAACCTTTGATCGCAAGCATAGAAAAGATTCGTTCTATCTCTATAAAGCCAATTGGAACAAAAAAGAAAAAACAACCCATCTGTGCTCTAAGGGATATACGGAGCGAAAAGAGAACCTAACTGATATTATTGCCTTTACAACAGATCCCTCTGCCAGTCTTTATATCAATGGGAAACTGGTTGGAAAAATGCGGACGGACCAATACGCGACAGTTATCTGGCGAAATATAATGTTAAATCCCGGGGAAAATCATGTTGAAATTAAGACTGCTAACGGAAATGATTCGGCAGACTGGTATGTAAAATAAATAGATGAATCTGAACTAGTTTAATCATCTCGGTAATCGTTTTTGATTTAAGTAACAAGTGTTCTTTTTACTAACTTATAATCTTAAAAAATGAAAAAGTTATTTGTTTTATTAATTCTTATGGGGTTGACTTTACCTATGATTGCTCAAGTTAAGGTGCCCGAAATGCGTACTCGTAAGTTAACCTCGATGACCAACAAGGAGGTAGAAGACTACCTCGCACGCAATGATGTCATTATCATTCCCTGTGGGCCGATTGAAATGCACGGCCTGATGCCTTTGGAAGCCGAGTATATTGGTCCACTGGGCTGGGCCATTAAAATGGCTGAGAAGGCTGATGCTCTCGTTTTCCCTCATTTCGTCTTTTTATACCCGGGCGGAACGACTAGTGGTAAGGGCACATTCTACATGAGCGGTATTGAATCTTCGCAATTGTTGATGAATATCTGCAAGCAGCTGGTCAGGCAAGGATTCAAAAGATTCTTCTTTGTAAGTGGACATGGGCCAGCAACATACACAATCTATCCTGTTGTTCGTGAACTGTATGACGAATATGGCATTCCGGCGATGGAAACTTCCAGAATCATAAGCGAAGCAAGAGCTAAAGTTACCGGCCCAACTGATAAAACCTTCTACGGGCTTTATAAGATTGCCGGGCAACTTGAAGATATTCCGCTCGGAGTAGTACTTCCGAAATCAGAACAGATGACTATGCCCGCTCCTGGAGCACCCCGGCCACCAACAGCTCTGAACATGGGTATGGGCAACATCTATTCATACGAGTCGGAGCATTCATGGTCCCCTGATCAGCCACTTACAGAGGAACTCAGGGCACGATATGCAGAAGAGGGTGTCGCCCAGGTCGATAAGGTAGTTGCACAAATGGATTTTGCACCTTTATTAAAGGTAATGAACGATCAAATCAAGAGATATAACGAAGAACTCATTCCGAAGTTCAAGGAACTGCTTAATTTCAAAAAATACAAAGTAGATTAGATAGCAGGCACGGCAACCAAAAATTATTAATGGTTGCCGTGCTTTTTTCAATTCATTCCTCCTATATAATTAGGTAATAGGCAGGGTCATTCTAGTTTGGGAAAACATTACAGTCCCATGCCATGATTATCAATACAGAGATATACTCGAGTCGTATGTTTTAATATAAAAGAGATGATTTAATATTTCTTATAACATGAGATTTAAAGCAACATTTCTGGTAGTTATTATGCTAATCTGTTCTTCATACATTTCATTTGGACAGAAAGCAAAAAAGAAAATAACTATATCCGGGACCGTACTTGACGCAGATAAGAAACCGATTGAGGGTGCAATGGTTTTTATTGATAAAACAAAAACTGATGCATTAACGGATAATGATGGCAAATATAAGGTTAAAGTTAATGCTGCTGCAAAAGAAATCTTAATCTTCACATTTTTAAATGGCTTTGCCGAAACGAAAATTAATGGCAGAACAACTATTGATTTTATTCTTTTGACAGGCAATTCTTCGGAAGATTCAGAAGAAGTTAAACCCACAGATGGTGAATTTGTTAATATCGGATATGGCACTTCTGACAAGAAAAACCTGACAAACCCCGGGGGAAGAGTGGTTGATGGACAAAATCCGGAATTTTCATCAGCCCAAACTATATATGACATGATTCGTGGGCGTTTCCCGGGTGTTGAGGTCTCAGGAACCAGCATTAAGATTTTGGGATCCTCATCATTAAATGTTAGCTCTGAACCTACTTTTGTGGTAGATGGTGTTTTTGTAAACGATATAGGCAATATTTCACCACAATCCGTTAAGTCTATCGAAGTACTTAAAGGTCCGGCAGCTTCAGTTTATGGAATCAGAGGTTCAAACGGAGTTATTGTTATTAATCTTCTTACCGGTAAAGAAAATAAGTAAATCTTGGTAGAATAAATCGAATTCTATCAGGGGTGGCTCTCTTTCGTTCAGAATGCTGGCTCAGTTTGGACCTGAATTCTCACTTCCACCATCATCCCTTCACCAGCCCTGGGGTCAACATAAACTGTTTTTCATTGGAGAACTGCCTCAACGGTTAATTTTATTATATTGCTCGGTGACCGACCGACCTCTTTATGTTGAAACCAGTTATCACCACGCTTGTAATAAGCATCCTGACATCAGGTTCTGTTCTTTTTGCTCAGGAGAACAGTGTGATTGAAGCCACCACTACTGATTCTGCAATTATAATTGACGGAATTTTAAATGAAGAATCCTGGATGGAAGCCGGGGAAATATCCGATTTTATC
>JAXDBC010000016.1:0-9488 GCA_034679225.1 Bacteroidales bacterium
AATATAATGTACAGTATTTATTTCATACTCGGCTAATGCTTTAAATACTACCCTAACGTTAATTTGATGCTCATTAAAAAATATTAAAACGGAAAAATAAACGGCAGTTTTGAAGCCTTTCATGAAAACGGGAAGCCGGAAATGAAGGGACAATACAATAATAACCTGAGGGAAGGCCAGTGGATAATCTATGGGAAGAACGGAATCCAGAGATTCATGACCAATTACAGCGCCGGCATCCCGGATAACCGCAGCATTGATATTTATGAATCAGAATACATTGATTCACTCGAAAGAAATAAAGTCAATATTGCCGATCCTGAAAATACGGGAGAAATATGGTAAGGAGATTAACAGATCCTGCCATAATGAAGTTTTTATTCACTGCTCTGATATTCATAACAGGTCAGCCAGGTGAATGTCAGGAAAAGACCTGGAATTATTTCTACCGTATTCATTTAACCGACAAGGGAGAAAATGAAATCTCCGGCTTTGCTCCTGAAGAGCTCCTTTCCAGAAAAGCAATTGAACGCAGAAACAAAGCAGGGATTGAAGTGCCTGATTTCAGGGATATTCCCGTATGGCAAGGCTACATTGACCGGATCAGGTCCATGGGACTAAGTCTTCATTGCACTTCGAGGTGGATGAATACTGCATTGTTCAAATCATCGGATCCTTTTGAAACCGGAGAACTGACAGTACTACCCTTCGTGAAGAAGGTTGAAATCGTTAAAAAGCCGGAAACCAAAGGAGAAACACGCCGTAAAAATGAGATTATAGTTAATCTGACTGACCAGCCGCCCTACAACAATCCATTGTCAATGATAAACGGGATAAGTGTCCTCAATTCAAACTTCAGCGGAAAAGGAATCCTCATTGCAGTAATCGATGGAGGATTCGCCAATGCAGGCATTATTCCCGCGCTTGATCATCTCCGGGACAGAAAGGGAATTAAAGGGACATATGATTTCCTGAATAATAATGAATATGTATATGACTTTCATAACCATGGGACTGCCGTCTTGTCGGTCCTCGCGGGTATGATTGAAGGTATGATGGAGGGAAGCGCACCGGGGGCAGATTACCTGCTTCTCAGGAGCGAGGATACTGATTCGGAGTATCCCGTGGAGGAGGATACATGGACGGCTGCTGCCGAATTTGCAGACAGCTCAGGCGCTGATATAATTACCTCATCCCTTGGTTATTATACCTTCGACGATCCTTCAATGGATTATCAGTTTGAAGACATGGATGGCGACAGGGCCTTTATCACCAGGGCTGCCGACATAGCCGCATCAAAGGGTATTCTTGTTGTAAACAGCGCGGGCAATGAAAGGAATATGGCATGGAAAAGGATAATTGCCCCTTCCGATGGCGACTCGGTACTGGCAGTCGGAGCCGTCAGAAGCAACAGTACCATATCCTCATTTTCGTCGGCCGGACCGAGCGCCGACAGACAGGTAAAACCCGACATAGTCGCCCAGGGTGTCGGTGTAACAGTACAGATCAGCCCCAATCTTATTCACATGGCTGACGGTACATCCTTTTCATGTCCGGTAATAAGCGGCATCTGTGCCTGTATCATGCAAGCCGTGCCGCGGGCTTCGAACATGGATATCATTTCAGCCCTTCATTCCTCATCTGACAGATACCTTGTCCCGGATTCACTGTACGGCTACGGAATACCCGATATTAAAAAGACAATTGCAATTCTGCAGGACAAATATCTTCCAAAACCTGCCGGAGAAATTGTTGTTTTCCCGAATCCTTTCAGGGATGAAATAAAGATAAATTTTTCGGAAATCCCGGAATGGCTCTCTGTTGAAATATATGATCAGACAGGAAAGCAAATGATGAAAAGAATATATAGGGATTTCGTAAGCAGAAGCCTGACTCTTGACAATTTGACTTTTAGGGGGAAAGGCCTTTATTTTGTCAGGGTAATAACCCCCGACACTGCCATTACTCACAGGATAATAAAGACAGTTGGTCCATGATGAATGCAAGACTTTCACTTTCAGAACTTCAGCTGGTTATAAAGGATTCCCTTTACTTGGCCCTGCCTGATATGTACTGGGTGATAGCTGAGATATCGGAGGTCAAGGAGAATTATAACGGACACTGCTACCTGGAACTTATTGAAAAGCATCCCGACGATGTCAACATCAGGGCTAGGGCCAGGGCTGTGATCTGGAGCAGCCGGTATCGCTTCCTTAAAGCCTTTTTTGAGAATTCAACCGGGGAATCGCTGAAGGAAGGCATGAAGATCATGGTAAGAGTAAAGATCGAGTATCACGAAATTTATGGTCTCAGCCTGGTGATAAATGACATTGATCCTGCCTTCACAATCGGGGATATGGCCATCAGGCGCCAGCAGATCATCAGGAGACTCGAGGAAGAAGGAGTCATTTCAATGAACAGGGAGCTTGAAATTCCCCTGGTCCCGCAAAGAATAGCAATTATTTCCTCATACAGTGCAGCCGGATACACGGATTTCATAAATCATCTGAAATCCAACAACTCCGGATATGTCTTCTATACAGCGCTGTTTGATACCCCCGTTCAGGGTAAGGAAACAGAAACAGGCGTTATAAAATCGCTTGAGAAAATAGCCGGACACATTGATAAATTCGACCTGGTGGTTATTATCAGGGGTGGAGGTTCACAGACTGATCTCAGCTGGTTCGACAGCTATGCAATAGCATATTACATAACTCAGTTTCCCATCCCGGTATTAACCGGAATTGGACATGACAAGGACCTGTCGGTCACAGATATTGTAGCTAATATCTCACTTAAAACTCCAACTGCAGTTGCTGATTTCCTGATTGAAAGAATGAGTGAGGCTGATAATCTGATTACAGAACTTGGTGATGCGATAAGCCACCAGGTAAAAACGCTTATTGAAGAAACAAAGAGAAGAATAGAGATAACAATGCTAAGGCTTGCTCCTGTTACCAGGATCATGATCTCAGATTTCAGGGAACTTCTGTCGTCGGTAGTGATAGAAATGACAAGTACGGGAAAGAATTTCCTGTCAAAGGCCAATTCAATTCCGGAAAACCAGAAAAACAGGATTATTTCCGGATCACAATCGCTGGTAATGAAAAAGGAAACTCTTCTGAGGCATAAAAAGGAATTGCTTGGCACTGTAGCCAGGAACAATCTGGCTGCAATCCAGAGCCGGCTGACCGGATACGACAATACACTTAAAATACTTGATCCTGAGAATGTTCTGAAAAGAGGCTACACAATCACTTCAATTAAAGGAAAAATAATCAAGAAAGGTAAATCACTGAAGAAGGACGATGTGATCGATACCAGATTCAGCGATGGAACAGTATCAAGCAGGGTGACGGAAGAGGCTTAGGCTGACGTAATCAGCTATAAAAAAGCCAGATACTACCGGAAATCTGAAGAAAAGATGGAGCATAACCGGATAAACACAATATAACAATCAATTAAATCAGTAAAGATGACAAAGAAAGATTTTTCGTTCAATCAGGCAGTCAATGAGATAGAAAGGATACTTAAAGAAATAGAAACGGGTGAAATGGATGTTGACAGGCTTTCGGCTGAGGTCAGAAAGGCTTCAGAGCTTATAAGGCAATGCCAGAAAAAACTCAGGACAACCGAGGAGGAGATTAACAATATCTTTAAGGATCTGGCATAGACTGAAAAGAAAAAACCCGCGGAACTGGCGCTCAGCGGGCTTTTCTTTACTACCCTAAACCTAAATCCATGAAAAAAACTCATGTAACCAGAGTGGTTACTACCTTTCATTTCTATAACGTTTAAATATAGGTAATGTTTTTTACATTACTGAATATTTTTTAACAAAATGATCATTACTTATCAACAGCATCAGTTTTTTCCCTTCTCAATACCGAAAACGTCCTTAAAAGCCTGGACAAAAGTGTCTTTTGGTAATGCTCCCATTGCCATCTGAGGTTGACCTTCAAGGGGAACAAATAAAAGTGAAGGAATACTTCTGATCCCAAATACCGCTGCCAGCTCCTGCTCCACCTCGGTATTCACCTTGTAAATCTCAATTTTGCCATTGTATTCCTTTGCCAGTTCTTCCAGAATTGGGGCTACCATCTTGCATGGACCGCACCAGTCAGCATAAAAGTCAATTACACATGGCTTGTCACCTTCATATTTCCATTCCTTATTGGTTTCATAGTTGAATACCTTGCTTAAAAAGGTTTCCTTTGTCAAATGCTCTAACATGATTTCTTCTTTTTTCGTTAATAATCAGCTGTCCGCGAGTCTTCATAATAAACCAATCATCATACCAAACGATGCAATCAGACTGTTTTTATCTAAAAATACTTATTAATTGTAACTTTGTCATGATTAACAAACAATTTGTCATATATACATATGCACATATGTCCGGATGACAATATCTTTATTGAGCTATCAGAGATAATCACGGCGGAAGAGATAAGGGCCTGGGTTATCGGAGGCTATGTAAGGGATTATATTCTCAAAAGGGATAATCCCGATAAGGATATTGATATAGTAGTGCTTGGAAATGGTATTGATATGGCCAGGAAAGCTGCCTCCCGGCTGGCACCGGGAATTAGTGTTTCGGTATTCAGGAACTTTGGGACAGCAATGTTCAGGTACAAAGGTTATGATATTGAATTTGTCGGGGCAAGAAAGGAATCTTACGACAGGAATTCGAGAAAACCAGTCGTTGAGAACGGGACACTCGAGGATGATCAGAAAAGGAGGGATTTCACTATAAACGCGCTTGCAATAAGCCTCAACAAGGAAACATACGGAGAGCTAACCGATCCGTTTAACGGTGTAGATGATCTTCGTAAAAAAATTATAAGGACGCCCCTTGACCCTGATACAACCTTTTCCGATGATCCCCTCAGGATGCTGCGGGCCATCAGGTTTGCTGTCCAGCTTGACTTCCGGATTGATGACAAAACGCTTGCATCAATTTCATCAAATGCCGGACGGATAAACATTTTATCCCAGGAAAGGATTATTGCTGAACTAAACAAGATCATAATGTGCCGTAAGCCCTCGAGAGGATTCATTCTGCTTGAAGAAACCGGACTTCTGAAGATGATCTTTCCCGAACTCGAAAGCCTGAAAGGGGTGGAAACAAGAGAGGGTAAGGCACACAAGGACAATTTTCTTCACTCTTTGAAGGTTCTCGACAACATAAGCAGGAAAACCGATAATATCTGGCTCAGGTGGGCGGCCCTGCTTCATGACATTGCAAAACCCGCAACCAGGAAGTACGACCCGGAAACCGGCTGGTCCTTCCACGGACATGAGTTTCTGGGTGGGAAGATGATCCCTGAAATATTCAGGCGTTTAAAGCTCCCCGTGAATGAAAGAATGAAATATGTCAGGAAAATGGTTGAACTTCATCTGCGACCCATAGCGCTTTCGCAGGAAATTGTAACGGATTCCGCCGTGAGAAGGCTTCTTTTCGATGCCGGAGATGACATAGACGACCTGATGCTGCTTTCTGAGGCTGACATAACATCAAAAAATGAGGCCACGAAGAGAAGACATCTTGAAAAACTCGAACTGGTAAGGCATAAACTGAAGGAAATTGAAGAAAAGGATGCCGTACGCAATTTCAAGCCGCCGGTGGACGGAAGTGAGATTATAAGGACCTTCGGCATCAAGCCGGGGAAGGAAGTGGGAATAATAAAGAATGCCATCAGGGATGCAATTCTGGATGGTATAATTCCCAACGAATATGAAGCAGCCAGACAGCTTATGCTGGAGAAAGGAAAGGAAATAGGACTTATGCCCGCTGAACCTAATGCAGTTCAAGATCAAGCAGCACAGGCAGATGATCGCTGAATCCTCCCTGGTAACTGTAGCCGCGGTAAGTTGAGAAAGGGACGGGTCCGGGATATTTCGGATCGTCTTTAAGAAGAAAATCCGGACTGAATATCCTGAAATGTTCCGGCCTGGTTTTCAACCCTTCCCTGCTGTTCAGCAATCCGTCCGAAACTATTATCTGATCTATCATCTCCCAGGTACCCTGATACCTGTAAGTTCCCTCTTTACCGGAGGTTTTTCTGTCTGCCAGATTTACCAGGGAACAGCTGCCGGAAAGTCCCGGAGCATTAAGCTTTGACATAAGCGGATCGGAAGGTGTGCAGTTGAAATCACCAAGAACTATGATTTTCGCCTTTCCTTCCGATGATATGCAAAGCGAGTCCGCGATATTCCTGACACCGAGAGCCATGCTCTCCCTCAAGTCTTCACCGGCAAGCACCCCTCCCCTTCTCGAAGGCCAGTGATTCAGAAGGAAATGCAATGTATCGCCATACACGACACATTTGACATAAAGAACACCCCTTGAATGGAAATCCTGAAGGTCTGAATCTGCCGGTATCCATAAATGATGACTGACAACAGATACAATATCCCCGCGATAGAGCATGCATACATCAATTCCCCTCGTATCCGGCGATTCCTCATGAATTATACCGTACCCGAATGCCGACAGGGCTGTTCCATAAACAAGGTCGGCAAGCACACTTCTGTTCTCTACTTCGCACAAACCCACGATAGCGGGAGGATCCCATCCGCCGGCAGCGATAATGACTTTCGATATTGAACTGAGCTTATTGCTGTACCTGGTTTTATTCCATCTCTTCACTCCCCCCGGCAGGAACTCCGCGTCATCCACGAGGGAATCATCCCTGGTGTCGAAAAGATTTTCGGTATTGTAGAACATTACATTCAGGGGAACAGTGTCAGCTCTGTCCTGTGAAAATACAAGGCAGTGAAATGCAGGAATAAGAACGAGTGCGACCGCTATTTTGCGGCATATCATCTCAAAAAGAATTAATCCATCTGTACCTACGGGCATTGTTTCCGAACTTGACAGCGAGAGTCAGTTCGTGAGTCCCCTGACCCTGCCTTCTCATTTCAGTAAGGGTAAAATCATACGCATAGGCAATATAGAACCTGTCGTATCTCAATCCCAGCAATGCTATAAGGGCATCCCGCGTACGCCACGACAGACCAAGCCAGTAATCATTCCTGTAGTAAACCCTTGAAGTAATGTCCATCTGTATTGCCTTGAACAGCATATCGGACGATTTGATAAAGGCAGAGGGTTCGATAAGCCAGTTTGCTGCCAGCGGGATCTTAACTCCCCCGGTCAGGAAATAATGACCAAGTTCGCCGCTTTCATCATTATTGCCATCGGAAAAGCGGACTGATCCGCGGAGCAGGTTCGTCATTGCAAATCCGGCATAGAACTTTGAAGTTGAGTAACTTACACCAAAATTAAAATCAGGAATAAAGACAGATCTGTCATAATTGTTAAGGTAGGGATCATCGTGATCATAGACAAGCCCGTCAAAATCCATGGAATACTGGTATGCAATCATGGCAAGCCCGAAGGAAAGGTTCCGAGGGTTCTCGTCACTTGCATCGCTGAGCGGGATATTGTACGAATAGGCTGCCTGACCGCCTGTCCTGCGCATTATCCCGTTTTTGTCATTGAAAACATAAGCCCCGATACCAACCTGTCCGCCCTTGGTCGGCCTTATCAACTTTTTCTTCACCGAAGTTGATTTGGAAATATAACTATTCCGAAGGATCCTGGTCTGGAAGCTTAAAGCATAGGTACTGGGCGATTGTTCCAATCCTGTCCATTGCTCCCTGACTGTCAGGTTCACCGAAGTATAGCCATCCCTTCCTGCAAATGATGGATTGACAAGGAAGCCGTTCATGGTGTACTGGCTGTACATGGGTACCTGTTGAGCATGCAAGGCTCCTGCTGTCAGGAAAATAGCGGCGATGACTGCTACCGGAAATCTTATGTTTGCAAACCTTATCATCTTTCTGATATCATCTTATTACGCTTATCACACCTGTCCGCGGCTTTGAGCCGTCTTTCAAATCCAGGATATAGTGATATGAATCTGTTGGAACCGGCTTTCCTCCGACAGTTCCATTCCATGGATTGTCGGCAAGGTTTTTTGTACTGAAAATCAGTTTGCCCCACCTGTTAAAGATCCTGACCTCTGCATCAGGATAGAGATCAATGTTCCTGATCTGCCACAGATCGTTGTATCCGTCGTTATTTGGGGTTATTACCTGAGGGATTACAAGGCAGCCGGAAGAGAAGCTGAAATCAAGCTCAACCGTAAGGGCTTTGCTGCAGCTGCTATGATCGCTAATGACAGCAGTGTATGAGCCGGGTTTCAGACCGGTACGGGTCTGACCTTCAAAACCGTCGGACCACAAAACTGTAAATGGCGAATTTCCTCCCGCGATTATCAGATTTATTATTCCGTCTTCAGAATCAGGGCAGGAACATGGTGTTACATCAGGATTAACAGTTATCGGATGAGGTTCGGTTATAGTCACTTCATGGGATTTTATACATCCGTAGCTGTCGGTAACTGTAATAGTGTAGGTACCTGCCGGAAGGTCTGTAACATTCTCCTTTGTCTGTTCCGGAATCGTGTTCCATGAGAAGGAATAAGGCTCGAGTCCGCCTGTTACGGATGCCGTAGCACTTCCGTCAGAACCTCCGTTGCAGGTCACATTATCCTGTTCAATTGATATTTCCATATCCGTAAGCGGTTGGGATATGGTTACGCTGTTTGTTACGGTGCATCCATTTGAATCGATAACCGTAACAGTATAGGTTCCTGCCGGCAGTCCGGTGGCAACCGCTGTTGTCTGGGCTGGAGCGCTGTTCCACCAGTAAGAGTAGGGTTCTGTTCCTCCGGAAGGAATTGCAGTAACCCTGCCTGTGTTGCCTCCATAACATTTAATATCTTCTCCGGATACAGCAACAGTAAGCGGATCGGGTTGAAAAATGTCAAAAACGATGTCAACCTGATCCAGGTCATCATCCCTGACTGTGATTGTATAGGTCCCGGCCGTAAGGTCACCGAAAGTTCCTGATGATTGAAATTCACCTCCTTCAAGTGAATACAGATAAGGCAGACTTCCCCCGGACCCTTCAACTGTAACGGTTCCATCATTAGCGCCGTTGCAGGAAACATCGCTTCGATCGCTGATCATGGCTGTCAGGGGCAACTTGGGCTGTGTTACTTTTACTGTCAGCTCATAAAGGCACATCCCGGCATCCCTGATGAGTATATTATAAGTACCTGCCGATAGAGATACGAATGTTCCTGAAGACTGGAATTCCCCTTCATCAAGACTGTATGAGTACGGAGGCATTCCCCCCGAACCTGAAACGCTAATGCTTCCATTGCTCCCGCCGTGTTCTGTAACATGTGTTACTAATACAATATTACCTGTAAGCGCTTCAGCAGGCTGTTCAACGGAAGCGTTTAAATGAATTGTGCATCCGTTTGAATCGCTTATTGTAACGGAGTAGCTGCCTGCAGGCACACCTGAAATATCCTCTGTTACAGCCTCGTTGCTCCAAAGAAATGTATAAGGCAGAGTTCCTCCCGTGACGGAAAGGTCAACTGAGCCGGTAATATCTCCGTAACAAGCGA